>NZ_VZQN01000001.1:0-254651 GCF_014397645.1 Paraburkholderia sp. 31.1 | reverse complement strand
CGAGGAGGGGGCCCCGAATCCGGGCAAACCCCGCCTCGCTTGCGACCGAATTCCTTCGACATTCTGATAATTGCAAGCTGACTCGTCGGCAACGCCGGCGACGAGCTTATTGATCAGTGTTTCCCTAACCGGCGCACCGCACGTATCGCCTCAGCCATCGCTGAACGCATTTTCGCAAGCGAGACGGCGCCGCGCGCCCCGTTCGTCGTCGGTCCGGGCGACGCCGCCTCTTCCCTTTCAGAATCCCTTGACGATCTCTTTCAATTCGCGGTGTTTTCTCGCACTTTTCACGTATCACCTTCACAAGTTGCACTAGCCCATTCATTTATAACGGTTTTCCGTTTTTATGCGGGACGTGAAGGAGTCGCCCTAAGTCCTTGTTCTAGCAAACAAAATCCGCTCGAAAAGCGCGCCGCTCCCTTGACCCGTGTTTAGCGTTCCTCTAAAGTGGGAGACAGTGTGAGAAAGTGTATTTTTGTGTGTTCCCGGCATCACTTTCGGGTAGATTTTCACGGACCGGGCGGGCGGCGCAAACAGCGCCGCAATAGGGGAGAGCGAAGTGTTCCAAGGGGCGTCGGCGCTGACGCTCGATGCGAAAGGGCGGATGTCGATTCCCTCTCGTTATCGGGATGCGCTGCAAACACAGGCAGAGGGCCGGGTGACGATCACCAAGCACCCGGACGGCTGCCTGTTGCTCTTTCCGCGCCCCGAATGGGAAATCTTCCGTGACAAGGTCGACAAGCTGCCCATGAACGCCGCGTGGTGGAAACGCATTTTTCTCGGCAATGCAATGGATGTGGATATGGACGGCGCAGGCCGTGTGCTCGTGTCGCCGGAGTTGCGAGCGGCTGGCTCGCTGGAGAAAGAAGTGACCTTGCTCGGCATGGGCCGCCATTTCGAGCTGTGGGATGCACAGATCTACGCCGCGAAGGAACAGGCGGCGATCGCGGAGGGCATGCCCGACGCGTTGAAAGATTTCACGTTCTGATCGCGGCTTATTTATATGGCACCTGCGATGGGAAACGAATTGCAGCATCGCACGGTGCTGCTGAACGAAGCGGTCGATGCGCTGGTCACGCGCGCCGACGGCACGTATGTGGACGGCACGTTCGGCCGTGGCGGCCATAGCCGCCTCGTGCTGGAACGGCTCGGTGAAGCAGGGCGGCTGATCGCGTTCGATAAAGATCCGCTCGCGATCGCGACGGCGCAGAAGATCGCCGATCCGCGCTTTGCCATCGTCCACGAGAGTTTTGCTTCACTGCGCGCCGCGATGGCGGAGCGCGGGGTAGGGCGTGTGTCGGGGGTGTTGCTGGATCTGGGCGTGTCGTCGCCGCAAGTCGACGATCCGGAGCGGGGCTTCAGCTTCCGCGCCGACGGCCCGCTCGACATGCGGATGGACCCGACGCGCGGCGAGTCCGCCGCTGACTGGCTCGCGCGGGCCACGGTGCAGGAATTGACGGAGGTGATACGAGATTATGGGGAAGAACGGTTTGCTTTTCAGATTGCAAAGGCGCTTGTTGCTCGCCGGGCAGAGTCCGACCGTCTTGGGCCTCTCGTCAGCACGGGCGAGCTTGCCCAAATCGTGGCTAACGTCGTCAAAACCCGTGAGAAGGGCAAGGACCCGGCAACCCGCACCTTTCAGGCTATACGGATTCACGTCAATCAAGAGCTTGCGGAGCTGCAAGTCGTTCTAGAAGCAGCGTTGTCGTTGTTGGAGCAAGGGGGGCGGCTGGTGGTCATCAGCTTTCATTCGCTCGAGGACCGGATCGTCAAGCGATTCATGCAGGCGCACGCGAGCACGCCGGCGGTGGATCGCCGTCTGCCGATCCGCGCGGTCGACCTGCCGAGCCCTCCGCTCAAGATCATCGGCCGCGTATTCGCGAGCGACGCTGAAGTCGCCGGCAACCCGCGCG
Organism: Paraburkholderia sp. 31.1; assembly: GCF_014397645.1. NCBI lineage: Bacteria > Pseudomonadati > Pseudomonadota > Betaproteobacteria > Burkholderiales > Burkholderiaceae > Paraburkholderia > Paraburkholderia sp. 31.1. The sequence goes on along the minus strand of NZ_VZQN01000001.1, from coordinate 252,738 downwards.
CCCGTTCTGCCGTGATGCGCGTGGCGGAGCGGATCGCGCCATGAACCGCCTCAATATTTTCCTGCTGATCATCGTGATGGGCTGTGCCTTGTCGGTCGTCAACGCGACCAATCAGCAGCGTCAGATCTTTATCCAGCTGCAGCGCGCGCAGTCGCAGGAGCGTCAGCTGCAGCAGGACTATTCGCAGCTTCAATATCAGCAGAGCGCGCTGTCCAAAACGTCGCGCATCGAGCAGCTCGCCACCGCCTCGCTGAAGATGCAGTCGGTCACCACGGGCCGCACCCAGTACCTGACGCTCGCCCCGGGCGCCGCGACGGCGATCGACGCACCCATTCCGACTTCCGCGCCGGCCTCGGCGCCGGTCGCGACCCGTCGCGGAGCCACGCGATGAAAAAATCGTCGGCCCACAAGAGCGTTGCGTTTTCGGCCAATCCGATTCTGTCGGTGCGCCTGCCGATGTGGCGCTCGAAGCTCGTCGTGTTCCTGCTGTTCATGGCGTTCGTCGCGCTCGCCGCGCGCGCGTTCTGGATTCAGGGCCCGGGCAACGCGTTCTATCTGAAGCAGGGCGAGATCCGCTATCAGCGCCGCATCGACATGCCGGCCACGCGCGGCAAGATTCTCGACCGCAACGGTCTCGTGCTCGCCACGAGTCTGCCGGTGCGCGCAATCTGGGCGATTCCCGAATCGGTGCCCGACGACCTCGGCGCCGACAAGCTCGACGCGCTCGGCAAACTGCTCGGCATGACCACTAGGGAATTGCGCTCGAAGCTGTCGGAAGACAAGACCTTCGTCTACGTGAAGCGCCAGGTGCCGGTCGACGTCGCAGAAAAAGTCGCGGCGCTCGACATCCCCGGCATTTACTCGCGCGACGAGTACAAGCGCTTCTATCCGGAAGGCGAGATCACCGCACACCTGATCGGCTTCACGAACGTCGAGGACGAGGGCCAGGAAGGCGTCGAGCTCGGCGACCAGAAGCTGCTCGCGGGCATGTCGGGCAGCCGTCGCGTGATCAAGGACCGGATGGGCCACATCATCGAGGACGTCGACGAACAGGTCGTGCCGCACAACGGCAAGGACGTCGATCTGTCGATCGACAGCAAGATCCAGTACATCGCCTATACGAACCTGAAAGCGGCCGTCGAGAAATTCAAGGCGAAGGCCGGCGCGGCGATGGTGATCGACGTGCGCACCGGCGAAGTGCTCGCGCTCGTCAATTACCCGACCTACAACCCGAACGACCGCTCGCACCTGACCGGCGACCAGCTGCGCAACCGCATCCTGACCGACACGTTCGAGCCGGGTTCGATCATGAAGCCGTTCACGGTGTCGCTCGCGCTCGATCTGCACCGGGTGACGCCGACTACACTGGTAGATACGGGCAACGGGCACTTCGTACTCGACGGCGCGCCGATTACCGACGACAGCGGCTTCGGCGTGCTGACGGTCGGCGGCGTGATCCAGAAGTCGAGCAACATCGGCGCGACCAAAATCGCGATGCAGTTGCGGCCCGAAGAGATGTGGAACATGTACACCAGCATCGGTCTCGGCCAGGCACCGAAGGTCGGCTTTCCGGGCGCGGCGGCGGGCCGTCTGCGTCCGTGGAAGAGCTGGCGCCGTATCGAGCAGGCGACGATGTCGTACGGCTATGGCCTGTCGGTCTCGCTGTTCCAGCTCGGCCGCGCGTACACCGCGATCGCGCACGACGGCGAAATCATGCCGGTGACGATTTTCCACACGCCGGGCGACCCGCCGGCCACCGGTCCGCAGATCTTCTCGCCGACCACCGCGCGTGAAGTGCGCGCGATGCTCGAAACCGTGGTGTCGCCGCAAGGCACGTCGCCGGATGCGGCGGTGCCCGGCTATCGCGTCGGCGGCAAGAGCGGTACCGCGTACAAGCACGGTCCGCACGGCTACGACCACTCCAAATATCGCGCCTCGTTCGTCGGCATGGCGCCGATGCCGAATCCGCGCATCGTCGTTGCGGTGTCGGTCGACGAGCCGACGGCCGGTAGCCACTTCGGCGGCCAGGTGTCGGGCCCGGTGTTTTCGGGCATCGCCGGGGATACGCTGCGCGCGCTGAACGTGCCGCCCGACATGCCCGTCAAGCAGATGGTCGTGTCCGACGATTCGGCGCCGCCCGCGCCCGGCGCGGCGGCCACGCCGCCCGTGGTGAAGAAGCTGTCGACGAGCCCCGGCGTGAAGAAGATGACCATTTCCGCCACCCCGAAAAATCATCCAGGAGTCGAGCGATGAGCGCGCTGCGCGAGCAACATCCAGCGCACCGGCAGATCGCCGACGCCCTCGCCTGGCTGCACGCGCACGTGCAGCCAGGCGCGCATCTGCACGCCGACACGCGCTCGCTCGCGGCCGGCGACGCGTTCTTCGCGTACGCGGTCGATGGCGCGGACAACCGCGCATTCATCGACGCGGCCATCAAGCGCGGTGCGGCCACCGTGCTCGTGCAACCCGAAGGTTTCAGCGGCACGCTCGACGCGGCCGCCGCACATGCGGTGCCGGCGTTGAACGAACTCGCCGGCACGATCGCGAGCGCGTGGTATCGCGATCCGAGCGACGCGATGCTCGCGGTCGGCATCACCGGCACGAACGGCAAGACCTCGTGCAGCCAGTGGGTCGCCGCGGCGCTGTCCGCGCGCGGCACGCGCTGCGCGATCGTCGGCACGCTCGGCACTGGGCTCGTCGGCCAACTCGTGCACACCGGCTTCACGACGCCCGACGCACCGCAATTGCAACGCAGCCTCGCGCAATTGCGCGACGCGGGCGCGCAGGCGGTGGCGATGGAAGTGTCGTCGCATGCGCTGCACCAGGGGCGCGTGAACGGCACCGCTTTCGACATCGCGGTGTTCACGAACCTGACGCAGGACCATCTCGACTATCACGGCACGTTCGAGGCCTATGAAGCCGACAAGGCACGTCTGTTCGCCTGGCCCGAGCTGCGCGCGGCCGTGATCAATCGCGACGATGCCGCCGGCCGGCGTTTGCTCGCGAGCACGCGTAGTCACGCGCGCACGATCGCGTATGGCATCGAGGGCGAGCATGGCGACGCCAACGCTGACGGCACACCGCAAGCCGACGCGTCGCTCACTGCATCGAACGTGCGTGCCACCGCGACCGGCACCGCGTTTCATCTGAGCACCTCGGACTGGGGCAACGCCGAAGTCGAAGTGCAAACGCTCGGCCTCTTCAATGTCGGCAATCTGCTCGCGGTGCTCGGCGTGCTGCTCGCCGCCGACGTGCCGTTCGACGCGGCGCTCGCCGAACTCGCGAAGCTCGAACCGGTGAACGGCCGCATGCAGCGTCTGGGCGGCCGTCTGCAGAACGACGAGCCGCTCGTCGTGATCGACTACGCGCACACACCCGACGCGCTCGAAAAAACGCTCGAAGCACTGCGGCCGATCGCGACCGCGCGCGGCGGCGAACTTGTCTGCATGTTCGGCTGCGGCGGCGACCGCGATGCGACCAAGCGTCCGCTGATGGGCGCGATCGCCGAGCGGTTGGCGGACGACGTCGTCGTGACGAGCGACAACCCGCGCAGCGAAGATCCGCTCGCGATCATCGAGCAAATTGCCGCGGGCATGCAGGAAGCGTCGCAGGCGCGCCGCATCGAGGACCGCGCGAGCGCGATCCTGCAGGCGATCCGCGGCGCCGCGCGCGAAGACGTGATCGTGCTGGCCGGCAAGGGGCACGAAGCCACACAGGAAATCATGGGCAAGAAACGCGCTTTCTCCGATCAGGACCACGCCCGCCTCGCGCTCGCCGCGCGCGCCACACAAACACGCGGAGGTGGCGAATGAACATGTTCTCGCTACGTGCAGCCGCCGCGCAGATCCCCGGCGCGAGCGTCACCGGCGACGACAGCGTGCGCTTCGAGCGCGTGTCGACCGACAGCCGCAGCGCTGGCCCCGGCGATCTGTTCATCGCGATCAAGGGCGACCGTTTCGACGCGCACGACTTCCTGCCGCAAGTGGCCGAGCGCAACGTCGCGGCGGTGCTCGTCGCGCGCACGCCGGATAGCTGGAGCGTGCCCGCGATCCGCGTCGCCGATACGCGCGAAGCGCTCGGCGCGCTCGCGCGCGGCTGGCGTCGTCAGTTCGACCTGCCGCTCGTCGCGGTCACGGGCAGCAACGGCAAGACCACGGTCAAGGAAATGATCGCCTCGATCTTCGCGGCCGCGGTCGGCGCGGATGCGCGTCTCGCGACCGCGGGCAATTTCAACAACGACATCGGCCTGCCGCTCACGCTGTTCCGTCTGCATGCCGCGCATCGGCTCGCGGTGGTCGAACTCGGCATGAACCATCCGGGCGAAACCGAACTGCTCGCGAAGCTTGCCGAGCCGACGGTTGCCGTCGTCAACAACGCGCAGCGCGAGCACCAGGAATTCATGGCGACCGTCGAGGCGGTCGCGCTCGAACACGCGAGCGTGATTCACGTGCTGTCGCCGGAAGGCACGGCGGTATTCCCCGCCGACGACGCATACGCGAGCATCTGGCGCGTCGCCGCGACCGGCAGCCGCATCATCGATTTCGCGTTGAACAGCGCGGAGCGCACGACCGAAGCCGCGGTGAAGGGCAGGTTCGACGGCAAGCGTCTGAGTATCGACACGCCGCAAGGCCATCTCGACGTCACGCTGCAGGTGCTCGGCAATCACAACGCGCACAACGCGCTCGCGGCGGCCTCCGCCGCGTTGGCAGCGGGCGTGTCGCTCGACGCGATCCAGCGCGGCCTCGAATCGTTCGGCGCGGTGAAGGGCCGTCTGCAGGTCAAGCAGGCCGTGCTCGGCACGCTCGCGGGCGCAACCGTGATCGACGACACCTACAACGCGAATCCCGATTCGATGCGCGCCGCGATCGACGTGCTCGCGTCACGTGAATCGCCGCGTGTGCTCGTGATGGGCGACATGGGCGAAGTCGGCGACAACGGCCCGGCGTTTCACCGCGAAATCGGCGCGTATGCGAAAGAGCGCGGTATCGACGCGCTGTATGCGATGGGCGACGCCTCGCGCGACGCCTGCACCGCATACGGCGCGGGTGCGCACCACGTCGCCGATGTCGGCGCACTGGTCGCGCAACTGCAGCAGGCCGGCTTCGGCGCTGCCGCAACGCTTCTCGTGAAAGGCTCGCGCTTCATGCAGATGGAGCGCGTGGTGGACGCCGTTACGAGTCCACAACCCAACGCCGCGGGCACGACGCCCGCTGCACATTGAAATAGAAGGATCCAGGCATGCTACTGGCGCTGGCGCAATGGCTGCAGAATGACGCAAGCTTCTTGCGCGTGTTCAGTTATCTGACGTTTCGCGCGGTGATGGCGACCATCACCGCGTTGTTGATCGGGCTCGTCTGCGGCCCGGCGGTCATTCGCAAGCTGACCGCGATGAAGGTCGGCCAGGCCGTTCGCAAGGACGGCCCCCAAACTCACCTCGTCAAATCGGGCACGCCGACGATGGGCGGCGTGCTGATCCTGCTTGGCATTGCCGTGGCCACGCTGCTGTGGGCCGATCTGACCAACCGCTTCATCTGGATCGTGATGCTCGTCACGTTCGGCTTCGGCGTGATCGGCTGGGTCGACGATTACCGCAAGGTCGTCCACAAGGACCCGCGCGGCATGTCGTCGCGCGAGAAGTATTTCTGGCAATCGGTGATCGGCTTGTTCGCGGCGGTGTATCTCGCGTTCAGCGTGTCCGAGGCGAGCAACGTGCGCGTGTTCGACCTGTTCATGGCGTGGGTGCGCAGCGGTCTGTCGATGGGCCTGCCCGCGCGCGCCGACCTGCTGCTGCCGTTCTTCAAGTCGATGACCTATCCGCTCGGCGTGTGGGGCTTCATCGTGTTGACGTACCTGGTGATCGTCGGCGCGAGCAATGCGGTGAATCTGACCGACGGCCTCGACGGCCTCGTGATCATGCCGGTCGTGCTGGTCGGCGCGTCGCTCGGCGTGTTCGCGTACGTGATGGGCAGCTCGGTCTACTCGAAATACCTGCTGTTCCCGCACATCCCCGGCGCAGGCGAATTGCTGATCTTCTGTTCGGCGATGGGCGGCGCGGGTCTTGCGTTTCTTTGGTTCAACACGCACCCGGCGCAGATGTTCATGGGCGACGTCGGCGCGCTCGCGCTCGGCGGTGCGCTCGGCACGGTCGCGGTGATCGTGCGTCAGGAAATCGTGCTGTTCATCATGGGCGGCATTTTCGTCGCGGAAACGCTGTCGGTGATGTTGCAGGTCACGTGGTTCAAATACACGAAGCGCCGTTACGGCGAAGGGCGGCGGTTCTTCAAGATGGCACCGCTGCATCACCATTTCGAATTGTCGGGCTGGAAGGAAACGCAGGTGGTCGTGCGTTTCTGGATCATCACGTTGATGTTGTGCCTGTTCGGTTTGTCCACGCTCAAATTGCGTTAAGCAGCAGTATTTAAGGAAGCAGGCGATGTTCGGCGAGAAGTTTCGGGATCGGCAAAAGCCGATGGTGCTCGTGCTGGGACTGGGTGAATCCGGTCTCGCGATGGCGCGCTGGTGCGCCAGGCACGGCTGTCGGCTGCGCGTGGCCGATACGCGCGAAGTGCCGCCGAATCTGTCCGCGCTCGAAGCGCATGGCGTCGATGCCGATTTCGTCGCCGGTCCGTTTTCGCCGGTGCTGCTCGAAGGCGTCGAGCTGGTCGCGATCAGCCCGGGACTGTCGCCGCTGGCCGCCGATCTGCTGCCGCTGGTCACGGCGGCGCGCGAGCAGGGCATCCCGGTGTGGGGCGAACTCGAACTGTTCTCGCAGGCGCTGCGCACGCTCGGCGAGTCCGGCTACGCGCCGAAGGTGATCGCGATCACCGGCACGAACGGCAAGACCACGACGACGAGTCTCGCCGGCTTGCTGTGCGAACGCGCGGGCAAGAAGGTCGCGGTGGCGGGCAACATCAGCCCGTCGCTGCTCGACAAGCTCTCCGAAGCGATCGACCAGACCGCGCTGCCCGACGTGTGGGTGCTCGAACTGTCGAGCTTCCAGCTAGAGACCTCGCATACGTTTACGCCGGACGCGGCCGCCGTGCTCAACATCACGCAGGATCATCTGGACTGGCACGGCGGACTCGATGCGTACGCAGCCGCGAAGGGCCGCATCTTCGGTACACGGACGGTGCGCGTGCTGAACCGCGACGACGCGCGCGTGATGGCGCTCGCGCCCGCCAGCGGCGACGCGGAGGTCGTCACGTTCGGCGTGACCGAGCCGAAGAACGACGGTGACTATGGCCTCCTGCGCGACAACGGCATGGTGTGGCTCGTCGAAGCGCAAGATCGCGACGCGAGCGACGAGTCCCCCAAGGGGACTTCCTTCGGGGCGCCGACGCCGAAGCGCCGTCGCAAGAACGAAGCAGCCGCAACGCCCGACATCGCGTTGAAGCGTCTGATGCCCGCCGACGCACTGCGCATCCGTGGCCTGCACAACGCGGCCAACGCGTTGGCCGCGTACGCGCTCGCCCGCGCGATCGGCCTGCCCGGCGCGCCGCTTTTGCACGGCCTGCGCGAATATCGCGGCGAGCCGCATCGCGTGGAACTGATCGCGTCGATCGACGGCATCGACTATGTGGACGACAGCAAGGGCACCAACGTCGGCGCGACGGTCGCCGCGCTCGACGGTCTCGCGCAGCGCGTCGTGCTGATCGCCGGCGGGGACGGCAAGGGTCAGGAGTTCGAGCCGCTCGCCGCACCGGTGATGCGCTGGTGCCGCGCGGTGATGCTGATCGGCCGCGATGCGCCACAGATTCGCGCGGCGCTCGAACATTGCGGCGTCGCGATGACCGATCACGCGACTCTTGAAGACGCGACGCGCGCGGCCACCGCGCTCGCGCAGCCCGGCGACGCGGTGCTGCTGTCGCCCGCGTGCGCGAGCTTCGACATGTTCAAGGGTTACGCACACCGCGCGGCGGTATTCCGCAGCACGGTCGAAGATATCGCGGCCGAACGGGGGACGATGATATGAGCTGGTCGGAACGTTTCGGCTCGCGCGAACCCTCCGGCGGCAACGGCGCCGCGGCGCGCACGTCCACCCGCACGGGCGGCAGCGGTCTTGCGAGCGCGGTCAACGGCGTGCGGCCGCTGCGCTCGCGCATGCTCGACTACGACCACTCGCTGCTGTGGGTCGTCGTCGCGCTGCTCGGGCTCGGCGTCGTGATGGTGTACTCGGCGTCGATCGCGATGCCCGATTCGCCGAAGTACGCGTCGTATCGCGATTGGGCGTTCCTCGTGCGCCAGATCATCTTCGTGCTGATCGGCGCGGCGGTCGGCGTCGCGTCGTTCCGCATTCCGATTTCGACGTGGGACAAGTACGCACCGAAGCTCTTCCTGATCTCGCTCGTCGCGCTCGTGATCGTGCTGATCCCGCACGTCGGCAAGGGCGTGAACGGCGCGCGCCGCTGGATTCCGCTCGGCATCACGAACATGCAGCCGTCGGAAATCATGAAGCTCGCGGTGACGATCTACGCGGCGAACTACACGGTGCGCAAGCAGGAATACATGCACAGCTTCGCCAAGGGCTTTCTGCCGATGGCCGTCGCGGTCGGTCTCGTCGGCATGCTGCTGCTGCTCGAGCCGGACATGGGCGCGTTCATGGTGATCGCGGCGATCGCGATGGGCGTGCTGTTCCTCGGCGGTGTGAACGGCAAGCTGTTTGGCGGCCTCGTCGCGACCGCGGTGGGCACGTTCACGTTGCTCGTGTGGGCGTCGCCGTGGCGTCGTGAGCGGATCTTCGCCTACCTCGATCCGTGGGACGATCGCTACGCGCAGGGCAAGGCGTATCAGCTGACGCACTCGCTGATCGCGTTCGGGCGCGGCGAGTGGTTCGGCGTCGGTCTCGGCGGCAGCGTCGAGAAGCTCAACTATCTGCCGGAAGCTCATACCGACTTCATTCTCGCGGTGATCGGCGAGGAGCTGGGTTTCGTCGGCGTGCTCGTCGTGATCCTGATGTTCTACTGGATCGTGCGCCGTTCGTTTGAGATCGGCCGCCAGGCGCTCGCGCTCGATCGCACGTTCGCGGGTCTGGTCGCGAAGGGCGTCGGCATATGGTTCGGCGCGCAGACCTTCATCAACATGGGCGTGAACCTCGGCCTACTGCCGACCAAGGGCCTGACGTTGCCGCTCGTCAGTTACGGCGGCTCGGGCATTTTGTTGAACTGCGTGGCGATCGCGGTGCTGATGCGGGTCGACTATGAAAATCGTGTGTTGATGCGCGGGGGCAAGGTATGACGGCTCTGCCACAACGCACGCTGATGGTGATGGCCGGCGGCACCGGGGGACATGTGTTCCCGGGGCTCGCGGTCGCACATCTGATGCAGGCGTGGGGCTGGAAAGTCGTGTGGCTCGGCAACCCCGCGGGCATGGAAGCGACGCTGGTACCGAAGCACGGCATTCCAATGGAGTACCTGCGCTTCGGCGGCGTGCGCGGCAAAGGTCTGAAGACCAAGCTGATGCTGCCGGTGAATCTGCTGCGCGCGTGCACGCAGAGTTTGAGCGTGCTGCGTCGCGTGAAGCCCGACGTCGTGCTCGGCATGGGCGGCTACATCACGTTCCCGGCCGGTCTGATGACCGCGCTGAGCGGCCGGCCGCTCGTGCTGCACGAACAGAATTCGATCGCGGGTCTCGCGAACAAGGTGCTCGCGAAGCTCGCGAAGCGCGTGCTGGTCGCATTTCCGGATGCGCTGCCGCACAGCGAATGGACCGGTAATCCGATTCGCGAGGAACTTGCGCGGGCGAATCCACCCAAAGCACGCTACGCGCAGCGTAATGGTCCGCTGAACATGCTCGTCGTGGGCGGCAGTCTCGGCGCCGCGGCGTTGAACGAAGTCGTGCCGCGCGCGCTCGCGCTGCTTGGCTCCAACGAGAGACCGCGCATCGTGCATCAGGCGGGCGCGAAGCATATCGACGCGCTGCGCGAGAACTACGCGGCGGCGGGCTTGCAGGCAGGCGCGGACGTCTCGCTCGTGCCGTTCATCGACGACATGACGAGCGCTTACGAAGCAGCCGATCTGGTGATCTGCCGCTCGGGCGCGATGACCGTGTCGGAGATCTCGGCGGTCGGCGTCGCGGCGCTGTTCGTGCCGTTCCCGTACGCGGTCGACGATCACCAGACCACTAATGCAGCGTTCCTCGCCGACAACGGCGCGGCGCTGGTCGTGCAACAACGCGATCTGTCGGCGGAAAAGCTCGCCGACTGGTTGCGCAGCCAGACGCGGGAAAGTCTCGCGGAAATGGCGGAGCGTTCGCGCTCGCTCGCGAAACCGGATGCCACCGAACAGGTCGCGCAGATCTGCGCGACGGTGGCGGCTGCGGGTTCGATGGCGGGCGTGAGCCCAGAAGGAAAGCAATGAAACACATCGTCAAACACATTCATTTCGTCGGCATCGGCGGCGTGGGCATGAGCGGCATCGCCGAAGTGCTCGTCAATCTCGGCTATCAGGTGAGCGGCTCGGACCTGTCGGGCAACGCGGTCACCGAGCGCCTCGCCGGGCTCGGCGCGCGCATTTCGATCGGGCACGCGGCGGAGAACATCGAAGGCGCGGACGCAGTGGTGGTGTCGACCGCGGTGCGCAGCGATAACCCGGAAGTGCTGGCCGCGCGTCATCGCCGCATTCCGATCGTGCCGCGCGCGGTGATGCTCGCGGAGTTGATGCGTCTGAAGCAGGGCATCGCGATTGCCGGCACGCACGGCAAGACCACGACCACGTCGCTGGTCGCGAGCGTGCTCGCCGCGGGCGGGCTCGATCCGACCTTCGTGATCGGCGGCCGGCTGATCAGCGCGGGCGCGAATGCGCGCCTCGGCACCGGCGACTTCATCGTCGCCGAGGCGGACGAATCGGACGCGTCGTTCCTGAACCTGTTCCCGGTGATCGAGGTCATCACGAACATCGACGCCGATCATATGGACACCTATGGTCACGACTTCGCGCGTCTGAAGCAGGCCTTCATCGAATTCACGCACCGTTTGCCGTTCTACGGCATCGCGGTGCTGTGCGTCGACGATCCGAACGTGAAGGAGATCCTGCCGTTCGTGTCGAAGCCGATCATCCGCTACGGTTTCGCGGCCGATGCGCAGGTGCGCGCGGTCAACGTCGAAGCTCGCGAAGGCCGCATGCATTTCACCGTGATGCGCGAAGACGCGGCGCCGCTCGACGTCACGTTGAACCTGCCGGGCGAGCACAACGTGCAGAACGCGTTGGCCGCAATTGCAATTGCGACTGAACTTGAAGTGAAAGATGCCGATATCCAGCGAGCGCTCGCGGATTTCAACGGCGTCGGCCGACGCTTCCAACGCTATGGCGAAGTGCCGGTTCTCAGCGACGGCCAGGCCGCGGGCTCCTACACGCTGGTGGATGACTACGGTCACCACCCGGTCGAAATGGCCGCCACGTTGGCGGCGGCGCGCGGCGCATTTCCGGGCCGGCGTCTGGTGCTGGCGTTCCAGCCGCACCGCTTCACGCGCACGCGTGATTGCTTCGAGGATTTCGTGAAAGTGCTGTCGACCGTCGACGCGCTCGTGCTGACCGAAGTCTATGCGGCCGGCGAAGCGCCGATCGTCGCCGCCGACGGCCGCGCATTGGCGCGCGCGCTGCGCGTCGCGGGCAAGGTCGAGCCGGTGTTTGTCGATACGGTGGATGAAGTGCCGGACGCGCTGTCCGCGGTGGTGCGCGACGGCGATGTGGTGATTACGATGGGCGCGGGTTCGATCGGCGGTGTGCCGGTTCGACTCGCTCAGGAACAGAAGGTGTGAGATGAGCAGTATCGACCCTAAACAATTCGGCAAGGTGGCAGTGCTGCTCGGCGGTAATTCCGCCGAGCGCGAGGTGTCGCTCAATTCCGGGCGCCTGGTGTTGCAAGGCCTGCGTGACGCGGGCGTCGACGCGCATCCGTTCGATCCGGCCGAGCGTCCGCTGTCCGCGTTGAAGGATGAAGGCTTCATGCGCGCGTTCAACGCGCTGCATGGCGGCTACGGCGAGAACGGCCAGATCCAGGGCGCGCTGGATTTCTATGGCATCCGTTACACCGGTAGCGGCGTGCTCGGCTCGGCGCTCGGTCTCGACAAGTTCCGCACCAAGCTCGTGTGGCAGCAGCTCGGCATTCCGACTCCGCCGTTCGAAGCGGTGCTGCGCGGTGACGACTACGAAGCGCGCGCCAAGGAGATCGTCGCGAAGCTCGGTCTGCCGCTGTTCGTGAAGCCGGCGAGCGAAGGTTCGAGTGTCGCCGTGATCAAGGTGAAGCGCGCGGACGCGCTGCCGGCCGCGTTGATCGAAGCCGTGAAGCACGACCGTATCGTCGTGGTCGAGAAGAGCATCGAAGGCGGCGGCGAATACACCGCGTGCATCGCCGGCAATCTGGACCTGCCGGTGATCCGTATCGTGCCGGCCGGCGAGTTCTACGACTACCACGCGAAGTACGTCGCCAACGACACGCAGTATCTGATTCCGTGCGGTCTCGGCGCCGAAGAGGAAGCGCGTCTGAAGGTGCTCGCGCGCCGCGCGTTCGACGTGCTCGGCTGCACCGACTGGGGCCGCGCGGACTTCATGCTCGACGGCGAAGGCAAGCCGTACTTCCTCGAAGTGAATACGGCGCCCGGCATGACCGATCACTCGCTGCCGCCGAAAGCGGCGCGCGCGGTCGGCATCAGCTATCAGGAACTGGTGGTCGGCGTGTTGGCGCTGACGCTGCAGGATTAACCAAGGCAACCGCAAGCGACACCATGTGGAACAACGTTCGCCAGCTCAATCTCGCCACCAACGCGTTGCACGCGTTGCTGGTGCTCGTGCTGCTGGCGGCGGGCGCTTACTGGCTGATCCAGCGCCCGAATTTCGCGCTGCGCGAGATCCAGATCGACGGCGATACCGAGCACATCAATTCGCCGACGGTACGCGCCGGCGTGGTGGGGCGACTGAAGGGCAACTACTTCACGGTCGATCTCGACGCCGCAAGGCAGGCGTTCGAGCAGATGCCGTGGGTGCGTCACGCGAGCGTGAGGCGCGTGTGGCCGAATGCACTGGCTGTCACGCTCGAGGAGTACAAGCCGCTTGGGACGTGGGGCAGCGATCAGCTGGTGAGCGTCGACGGCGAGCTGTTCACCGCGAACCAGGGCGAGCTCGACGGAGACCTGCCGGCGTTCGACGGCCCGGACGGTACGGCGAAGGAAGTCGTCGCGCGTTATCACGACTTCCAGAAGTGGTTCGCGGCGATCCACGAGACGCCCGAGGAAGTGACGCTGTCGCCGCGCTACGCGTGGACGGTGAAGCTGTCGAACGGCACGCAGGTGGAGTTGGGCCGCGAACGCAATCAGGACACGCTGGCCGATCGCAGCAAGCGCCTGACCGCGGCATGGAGCGCGGTGACGCAACGTTGGGGAAAGGATATCGAGAATGCGGACTTGCGCTATCCGAACGGTTTCGCGATTCGTGCCACTGGCATGCGCTTCATCAGCGAACCCGACAAGGGCAAGAAGTAAACGGACATCACACGCACTGAGCACGCTATGAGTAAAGACTATAAAGATCTGCTGGTCGCCCTCGACATCGGAACGTCGAAGGTAGTGGCCATCGTCGCCGAGTTGAAGGGCGAGGGTCACTACGAGGTGATCGGTCTCGGCCAGAGCGAATCGAAGGGGCTCAAGAAGGGCGTGGTGGTGAATATCGAAGCCACCGTGCAGTCGATTCAGCGCGCGCTCGAGGAAGCCGAGCTGATGGCCGACTGCAAGATCACGAATGTGTTCACCGGCATCGCCGGCAGCCATATCCGCAGCTTCAATTCGAGCGGCATGGTCGCGATCAAGGAGAAGGAAGTCACGCAGGCCGACGTCGCGCGCGTGATCGAAACCGCCAAGGCGATCAACATTCCGACCGACCAGCAGGTGCTGCATATCCTCACGCAGGAATTCATCATCGACGGTCAGGAAGACGTGCGCGAGCCGATCGGCATGAGCGGCATCCGCCTCGAAGTGAAGGTGCATATCGTGACCGGTGCCGTGAGCGCGGCGCAGAACATCGTCAAGTGCGTGCGTCGCTGCGGCCTCGAAGTGAACGACCTGATTCTGCAGCCGCTCGCGTCGTCGCTCGCGGTGCTGACGGAAGACGAAAAGGAACTGGGCGTGGTGCTGGTCGACATCGGCGGCGGCACGACGGACATCGCGATCTTCAGCGAAGGCGCGATTCGCCACACGGCCGTGATTCCGATCGCCGGCGACCAGATCACGAGCGACATCGCGATGGCGCTGCGAACGCCGACGCCGGATGCCGAGGACATCAAGGTCGACTACGGCATCGCCAAGCAGGCGCTCGCCGATCCGGACGAGATGATCGAAGTGCCGGGTCTCGGCGAGCGCGGGCCGCGCACGCTGTCGCGCCAGGCATTGGCGGCCGTGATCGAGCCGCGCGTCGAAGAACTGTTTTCGCTCGTGCAGCAGGTGGTGCGCGAGTCGGGTTATGAAGAACTGCTGAGCTCGGGCGTCGTGCTGACGGGCGGCGCGTCGATGATGATCGGCATGGTCGAGCTCGGTGAGGACATTTTCCTGAAACCGGTGCGCATCGGCGTGCCGGAGTATGCGGGCGGTCTCGCCGACGTCGTGCGCAATCCGCGCTATTCGACGGCGATGGGTCTGCTCGTCGAAGGACGCTCGCAGCGTATGCGCGGGCGCAAGGTTGCGGTGCAGTCGGGGTCGATGGGACAGGTGTTCTCGCGCATGAAGGACTGGTTCCTCGGCAACTTCTGACTACGGGTTTCGAGAAATTCGCGCTGGTGCCGGCGGCCGGCGCGCGACAGGGGGTTGCCCGATCTCCTGCCGGATAACGCCGAGTGGCGGTAACTTTTTATCTTGACGGAGGCAACATGGAATTCCAGATGCTGGAAACCGAAACGAGCGGCACGATCATCAAGGTCGTCGGAGTCGGTGGCGCTGGCGGCAATGCCGTTCAGCACATGATCAACAAAGGCGTGCAAGGCGTCGACTTCATCGTGATGAACACGGACGCGCAGGCGCTGTCGCGTTCGCGTGCCACCGCGGTGATCCAGCTCGGCAACACGGGTCTGGGCGCGGGCGCCAAGCCGGAAATGGGCCACGCCGCCGCTGAGGAAGCACGCGAGCGTATCGCCGACGCACTGCGCGGCGCGCACATGGTGTTCATCACCGCCGGCATGGGTGGCGGTACCGGCACGGGCGCGGCACCGGTCGTCGCGCAGATCGCGAAGGAAATGGGTATTTTGACCGTTGGCGTCGTCAGCAAGCCGTTCGAATTCGAAGGCGGCAAGCGTATGCGCGTGGCGGAAGCCGGTTCGCAGCAACTGGAGGATCACGTCGACTCGCTGATCGTCGTGCTGAACGACAAGCTGTTCGAGGTGATGGGCGACGACGCCGAAATGGACAAGTGCTTCCAGTGCGCTGACGACGTTCTGAACAACGCGGTCGCGGGCATTGCGGAAATCATCAACGTCGACGGTCTCGTCAACGTCGACTTCGAAGACGTGAAGACCGTGATGGGCGAGCAGGGCAAGGCGATGATGGGCACGGCGACGGTTGCCGGCGTCGATCGCGCGCGTCTTGCGGCCGAACAGGCCGTCGCGAGCCCGCTGCTGGAAGGCGTCGATCTGTCGGGCGCGCGTGGCGTGCTGGTCAACATCACGTCGAGCCGTTCGCTGCGTCTGTCGGAAACGCGCGAAGTGATGAACACGATCAAGAGCTATGCCGCGGAAGATGCCACGGTGATCTTCGGCGCCGTGTACGACGACGCGATGGGCGACGCGCTGCGCGTGACGGTCGTCGCGACGGGCCTCGGCCGCGCGGCGAAGAAGCAGCAATCTGCACCGATGACGCTGCTGCGCACCGGCACCGACAACCAGCCGATCGGCGCGATGGCGCATGCGGCGTACGCACCGGCGGCAGGCCACGCCAGCACGGCCGACTACGGCGCGCTCGATACGCCGGCAGTGTGGCGCACGTCGCGCGACACGGCGGCCTCGCACGTGCAGGCGCTGCAGGAAAAGGGCGTCGATACGTACGACATTCCGGCATTCCTGCGCAAGCAGGCGGACTGAGCGCACGGGCAGGCTTCGTTGCCGCGTTGCGAGTAAGGTCGCAGATGCAGCGCTGGCGGACGAACGCACGAGCGTGGCGGGTGAACGGCAAGCAGGTCGCTTATCGTCTGATTCGCGGCAGGGGCAACTGCCCTCTGCGGATTCGCGAAGCGGACGAAGTGACTGCCGCCGAACGGCGTTGGCTTATAGTTGAATGGGCCGAACCGAAATTCACTGCGACACGAGGACGTGCGAGCGTGCTTCGCATCGATGCAAAGGACTGAGCATGATCAAGGAAGGTGAAAAGCTGCCCGACGCGACGCTCTTCGAGTACGTCGAAGACGACCGGGCGGGCTGCACGATCGGACCGAACAGTTTCGACGTGCACGAGCAGACGGCGGGCAAGCGCGTGGTGATCTTCGGATTGCCCGGCGCGTTCACGCCGACCTGTTCGGCCAAACATGTACCGGGCTATGTCGAGCATGCCGAGCAGTTGCGCGCTGCCGGCATCGACGAAATCTGGTGCGTGTCCGTCAACGACGCGTTCGTCATGGGCGCGTGGGGACGCGATCAGCACACCTCGGGCAAGGTGCGCATGATGGCGGACGGTAGTGCGGCTTTCACACGGGCGCTTGGTCTGGAGCAGGATCTGTCGGCGCGCGGCATGGGGATCCGTTCCCTGCGCTACGCGATGGTGATCGACGACGGCGTGGTCAAGACGCTGAACGTCGAGGCTGCCGGCAAATTCGAAGTCAGCGATGCAGCGAGTATTCTCGCCACGTTGAGCTAGTTGCTGACGTCGCACCTTCGTCGCGACCCTGCGCTTATGCCGCGTGGCGTTACGGCAACGGTGATTACGACGCTTTTGTGACAGGCCGTTACGCGGGCCGATGACCGGAAACGCCTCCGTTCCGGGGCATCGGCCCGTCACGCTTTCCGTCGGGGAGCCCAGTGGGTAATGCAGCGAAACAGATTGTCACGTTCCCCGCAAAGACGCTGGTCTGGGGATTGGAGTATAATTCGCGCTATGAAATAAAAAATCCTGATTAGGATTTTCAATCGAACAGAATGCCACCATGTTGAAGCAGCGCACAATTAAATCGATCGTCAAGACTGTCGGCATCGGGCTGCACTCCGGCCGTAAAGTCAATCTGACGCTCCGCCCGGCGGCGCCGGGCACTGGCATCGTGTTTTCGCGCGTGGATTTGCCCTCGCCGGTGGACATTCCTGCGTCGGCGCTGGCGATTGGCGATACGCGTCTGGCTTCCGTGTTGCAGAAAGACGGCGCGCGCGTGTCGACCATCGAGCATCTGATGTCCGCCTGCGCCGGTCTTGGCATCGACAATCTTTACGTCGACGTCACCGCCGAGGAAATCCCGATCATGGACGGCAGCGCGGGTTCGTTCGTGTTCCTGATCCAGTCGGCGGGTATCGAAGAGCAGAACGCGCCGAAGAAATTCATCAAGGTCACGAAGCCGGTCGAAATCCGTGACGGCGACAAGTTCGCGCGCCTCGATCCGTACTTCGGTTTCAAGCTCAAATTCACGATCGACTTCCGTCACCCGGCCGTGGACAAAACCGGTCAGGCGTTGGAAGTGGATTTCGCCAACACGTCGTACGTGCGCGAAATCGCGCGTGCCCGCACGTTCGGCTTCGCGCATGAAGTGGAAATGATGCGTGAACTCGGCCTCGCGCGCGGCGGCAGCATGGACAACGCGATCGTGCTCGACGAGTACCGCATCCTGAACAACGACGGCTTGCGTTACGACGACGAGTTCGTCAAGCACAAAATGCTCGACGCCATCGGCGACCTGTACGTGGTCGGCCACCCGCTGCTCGCGTCGTACACCGCGTACAAGTCGGGCCACGGTCTGAACAACGCGTTGCTGCGTGAACTGCTCGCGCACGAAGACTCGTACGAAATCGTCACTTTCGACGACACGCAGAAGGCCCCGCGCGGCTTCGCGTACGAGACGCAGACTGCGTTCGCATAAAGCCAGCGTAACAGGCAAGCAAATGAAAAACGGCCCCTCGGGGCCGTTTTTTTTCGTCGAGCGTTCAGCGATTGCGCCGATGCCTCGCGGCCATGCGCGCGAGCGCCTCCTGCAACGGCGAAGGCTCGAGCGATTCGCTCAACGCCTGCAGTGCGGCGGCGCCCGCCGGCGTCATGCGCGCCTGTTTTACGGGCGGCGGTTCTTTCAGCGGCTGCGGCCGCACGCGAATCTTCAGCGACTGCACGGGCCAGCCGCGCTGTTGCAAATCCGCCAGCAGCCGCGGCTCCAGATGCCGCAGACGTGCCGCGAGCGCGTTGTGCGCGGCGAACAGGGCCAGCACGCCCTCCTTGATGAAGCCAGGCTCGACGCTCGTCGCCAGATAATCGGGCAGCAGCTCGCGCAGATCCTTCTCGAGCGCGGCGATCTGCTCGACGCCTGCGCGCAGCGCAGCGAACGCGTCCGTGCGGCCGAGTACCTCGGCAAGCGGTTGCGGACGGCGCCGATCGAACTGCTTCGGCGGCCTTGAAAAGGACGAAAAACGGCTCATGTTTGGGATTGACGACGTGAGCTCGCCCCATGCGCGCTCACGCCGCGATTGTACCGCGCGGGCAGCTTGCGAAGTCGGTCCGCGCCGCGCCGGAGGTTGCCGGGCGGGGCTGGCGGAGGCCGGCGCCGTCACGCCTGCGACACGAGCGCGGCCGGAGGCGCGTGCTAAAATGCTCGATTCGAATTTACTCTTGGACTAAGCCGCCGAGGACTTTCCGACCCAGGCGCGGTATGCGCATAGTGCATACCGCGAGCCAGCCGAAGCCGCGACGCAGACACCGATCCGATGACCACCGGTTTTCTACAGAAGATTTTTGGCAGCCGTAATCAGCGGCTAGTCAAGCAATATCAAAAGACCGTCGCGGCGATCAATGCGCTCGAGTCGCAGATCGAGCAATTGACGGATGACCAACTGCGCGCCAAAACGGGTGAATTCCGCCAGCGCGTCGCGAGCGGCGAATCGCTCGACAAGATCCTGCCGGAAGCGTTCGCGGTCTGCCGCGAGGCCAGCAAGCGGGTGCTGAAGATGCGCCACTTCGACGTGCAGCTGATCGGCGGTATGGCGCTGCACTACGGCAAGATCAGCGAAATGCGCACCGGCGAGGGCAAGACGCTCGTCGCGACGCTGCCGGTCTACCTGAACGCGCTGTCGGGCCGCGGCGTCCACGTGGTCACGGTCAACGACTACCTCGCGCAGCGCGACGCCGAATGGATGGCGCGTCTCTACAACTTCCTCGGTCTGTCGGTCGGTATCAACCTGTCGCAGATGGAGCACACGGCGAAGCAGCAAGCCTACGCCGCCGACATCACCTACGGCACCAACAACGAATTCGGCTTCGACTACCTGCGCGACAACATGGTCTACGAGACCGACGCGCGCGTGCAGCGTAGCCTGAACTTCGCGGTCGTCGACGAGGTGGACTCGATCCTGATCGACGAAGCGCGTACGCCGCTGATCATCTCCGGCCAGGCCGAAGATCACACCGAACTCTACGTGCGCATGAACGCGTTGCCGCCGCTGCTCGAGCGCCAGATCGGCGAAGAGAAGGCGGACGGCACCGGCGTCGAGAAGCCGGGCGACTACACGCTGGACGAAAAAGGCCGTCAGGTCTTCCTGACCGAGTCGGGCCACGAAAAGGCCGAGCGCCTGCTCTCCGAGTGGGGCCTGATCGGCGACGGCGAAAGCCTGTACGCGCCGCAGAACATCACGCTGATGCACCACGTGTACGCGGCGTTGCGCGCGCACACGCTGTTCTTCAAGGATCAGCACTACGTCGTGCAGAACGGCGAAGTGATCATCGTCGACGAATTTACCGGCCGTCTGATGGCCGGCCGCCGTTGGTCTGACGGTCTGCACCAGGCGGTCGAGGCGAAGGAACACGTGAAGATCCAGAGCGAGAACCAGACGCTCGCATCGATCACGTTCCAGAACTACTTCCGCATGTACGCGAAGCTGGCCGGCATGACCGGCACGGCCGACACCGAAGCGTACGAATTCAACGAGATCTACGGTCTCGAAACGGTCGTGATCCCGACCAACCGTCCGCCGAAGCGGATCGACAAGCAGGATCAGATCTACAAGACCGCGAAGGAACGCTACGACGCGGTGATCCGCGACATTCGCGAGTGCTTCGAACGAGGTCAGCCGGTGCTGGTTGGCACGACGTCGATCGAGAACTCGGAGCTGCTGTCGCATCTGCTGAAGCAGGTCAGCTTGCCGCACGAAGTGCTGAACGCGAAGCAGCACGCGCGCGAAGCGGAGATCGTCGCCGAAGCGGGCCGTCCGCAGCGCGTCACGATCGCGACCAACATGGCCGGCCGTGGTACGGACATCGTGCTCGGCGGCAACGCGGAGAAGCAGGCGTCGTTCATCGAGCAGGACGAAACGCTCGCCGCCGACGAAAAGCAGCGCCGCATCCAGAAGCTGCACGACGAATGGCAGACGCTGCACGATCAGGTGAAGGCCGCAGGCGGTCTGCACATCATCGGCACCGAGCGTCACGAGTCGCGCCGGATCGACAACCAGCTGCGCGGCCGTGCGGGCCGTCAGGGCGACCCGGGTTCGTCGCGCTTCTATCTGTCGCTGGAAGATCCGCTGCTGCGCATTTTCGCGGGCGACCGCGTGCGCGCGATCATGGACCGCCTGAAGATGCCGGAAGGCGAGGCGATCGAAGCAGGCATCGTGTCGCGCTCGATTGAATCGGCGCAACGCAAGGTCGAGGCGCGCAACTTCGATATTCGTAAGCAATTGCTCGAATACGACGACGTATCGAACGACCAGCGCAAGGTGATCTACCAGCAGCGCAACGAACTGCTCGAAGCGAACGACATCACCGAGACCATCAGCGCGATGCGCCACGGCGTGGTCGGCGACATCGTGCATCAGTTCGTGCCGGTGGGCAGCATCGAAGAGCAGTGGGACGTGCCCGAGCTCGAGGAAGTGCTGCGCAACGAATGGCAGCTCGACCTCGCGATTCAGGAAATGATCAACGAGTCGAACTCGATCAGCGCGGAAGAGATTCTCGAAGCGGTCGAGGCTGCCGCGGACGAAGGGTACGAGGCGAAGGTCCAGCTGGTCGGCCGCGAATCGTTCAGCGCGTTCGAGCGCTCGATCATGCTGCAGACGCTCGACCGCGCGTGGCGCGAGCATCTGGCCGCGCTCGACCATCTGCGTCAGGGCATCCATCTGCGCGGCTATGCGCAGAAGAACCCGAAGCAGGAATACAAGCGCGAGGCGTTCGAACTGTTCGCCGCGATGCTCGACGCCGTGAAGCTCGAAGTCACGCGCATCGTGATGAACGTGCAGATCCAGTCGCCGGAGCAGCTCGAAGCGGCCGCGGAGCAGATGGAAGAGCAGGGCGGTCATCTGGAGAACGTCGAGTTCCGTCATGCCGAGTTCGCGGAAGCCGGCGCCGCCGCGCCGGTCGCGGCCGAAGCGGCCACCGCCGCGATGATCGGCGACGCGATGAGCCACGGCCACGGCGCAGCGCCGCAGGCGGCCGTGCACATGAATGCCGACAACGTGCCGAAGGTCGGCCGCAACGACCCGTGCCCGTGCGGCAGCGGCAAGAAGTACAAGCAGTGCCACGGCAAGATCGCCTGATGGCGATGCGGCGCGCTTCCGGGCGCGCCGTGTCGTTTTTAAGCGCCGTTTGGCCGTTTTGATTTCGCGGGTGACCCGGCAACACACCCGGGTCATCAGTTCCGTTTCCCCGATGCCGGCGTCCGCCGGCATTTTCTTCGACAGGTCGCGACCATGGCTGTCAACTTTCCCTCGATCGATCCCGCTCAACTCCACCCCGTCGCCGGCGTCACGCTAGGCTGGGCGGAAGCGAATATCCGCAAACCGAACCGCAAGGACGTGCTCGTCATTTCCGTCGACGAAGGCGCGACGGTAGGCGGCGTGTTCACGCAGAACCGCTTCTGCGCGGCGCCCGTCACGGTCTGCCGCGAGAACCTGCAGCGCGTGCGCGCCGGCGGCAAGCCGATTCGCGCGCTGGTGATCAACACCGGCAACGCGAACGCGGGCACCGGTGAGCCGGGCCTCGCCGCGACGCGCGAAACCTGCGCGGAACTCGCGCGTCTCGCCGACATCGTGCCCGAGCAGGTGCTGCCGTTCTCGACGGGCGTGATTCTCGAACCGCTGCCGGTCGATCGTCTGAAGGCGGGCTTGCCGGCCGCGCTCGCGAACCGCAAGGAAGCGAACTGGTACGACGCGGCGCAGTCGATCATGACGACCGACACGCTGCCGAAGGCGAGCTCGCGTCAGGTCACGATCGACGGTCACACGGTCACGCTGACCGGCATTAGCAAGGGCGCCGGCATGATCAAGCCGAACATGGCGACCATGCTCGGCTTCCTCGCGTTCGACGCAGCCGTCGCGCAGCCGGTCCTCGACGAGCTCGTGAAGCACGTCGCGGATCGCTCGTTCAACTGCATCACGATCGATGGCGATACGTCGACCAACGATTCGTTCATCCTGATCGCGTCGGGCAAATCGAGCCTGCCCGCGATCACGTCCACCGATTCGCCCGCTTATGCAGCGCTGCGCGACGCGGTGACCGAGGTCGCGCAGAACCTCGCGCAACTGATCGTGCGCGACGGCGAGGGCGCGACCAAATTCATGACCGTGCATGTCGAAGGCGGCTCGAGCGTCGGCGAATGCCGCCAGATCGCCTACGCGATCGGCCACTCGCCGCTCGTCAAGACGGCCTTCTATGCATCGGACCCGAACCTCGGCCGTATTCTCGCGGCCATCGGCTATGCCGGCGTTGACGATCTCGACGTCGGCAAGATCGATCTGTATCTGGACGACGTGCTGGTCGCGACTGCCGGCGGCCGCAACCCGGCCTACCGCGAAGAAGACGGCCAGCGCGTGATGAAAAAAAGCGAGATCGGCATTCGCGTCGTGCTCGGCCGCGGTAATGCGCAAGCCACGATCTGGACCTGCGATCTGTCGCACGACTACGTGAGCATCAACGCCGACTACCGCTCGTAATCAGCTTCAAAGCGCGGCCACGGGCCGCCTACTCACCATGGACAAACTCGAACAGTTTCTGAACCGGGCCGAAGCCGTGCTCGGCCGCCTGGAAGCGATGCTTCCGCCCGCCGCGCCGGACATCGACTGGTCGGCCGCGGTCGCTTTCCGCTGGCGCAAGCGCCAGGGTCGCGGCTACTTGCAGCCGGTGCATGCCATTTCGTCGATCACGCTCGACGACCTGCAGAACATCGATCGCCAGAAGGGGTTGATCGAACAGAACACGCGCCAGTTCGTGCGCGGTCAGCCGGCCAACAACGTGCTGCTGACGGGCGCGCGCGGTACCGGCAAGTCGTCGCTGATCAAGGCGTGCCTGAACGCGTATGCGAAAGACGGCCTGCGCCTGATCGAAGTGGACAAGGACGATCTGCACGACCTCGGCGACATCGTCGATCTGATCGCGAAGCGGCCGGAGCGCTTCGTCGTGTTCTGCGACGACCTGTCGTTCGAAGAAGGCGAGTCGGGCTACAAGGCGCTGAAGGTCGCGCTCGACGGCTCGGTGGCCGCGCAGTCCGACAACGTACTGATCTATGCGACGTCGAACCGCCGCCATCTGCTGCCCGAGTACATGAGCGACAACGAGACGTACAAGCACACTTCGGACGGCGAGATTCATCCGGGTGAACTGGTCGAAGAGAAGATTTCGCTGTCCGAGCGTTTCGGGCTGTGGGTCAGCTTCTATCCGTTCAAGCAGGACGACTACCTGACGATCATCGCGCACTGGCTGCGCCATTTCGGTTGCGACGACGCCGAGATTGAATCGGCGCGCGGCGATGCGCTCGTGTGGGCGCTCGAACGTGGCTCGCGCTCGGGACGGGTCGCATGGCAGTTCGCGCGCGACTGGTCCGGTCGTAAGACGCCGGCATGAGCGACGCTAACAAAAGCGCCGGCCATAGCGTCGGCGCCAACGGCGCGGGCCGTCCGGTCACCGAAGTCGCGGTTGGCGTGCTGGTGCAGCCGGATGGGCGCTATCTGCTCGCGCAGCGTCCGACGGGCAAGCCGTACGAGGGCTACTGGGAGTTTCCGGGCGGCAAGCTCGAAGCGGGCGAATCGGTCGAGGCCGCGCTCGCGCGCGAACTGCACGAGGAGCTGGGAATCGAGGTCGAGGCGAGCCATCTGTGGCATACGCTCGAACACGATTATCCGCACGCCTATGTGCGCCTCTTCTTCTGCAAGGTGACACAGTGGTCGGGCGAGCCGCACGGGCGTGAAGGCCAGGCCTTCGTCTGGCAGAGCTTGCCTGCGGATGTCTCGCCGTTGCTGCCGGCCACGATCCCGGTGCTGGAGTGGCTCGCGGCTGAGAAGAAGTGATTGATTGAAGGCAGTGACTGAAAAAGCCACGCGGTAGCGGGCGCTGTATCGGCAGCGCCGGTTCGCGTGGCTTTTTTACTGACTCGCTCAGTGCGGGTTGTAGTCGCCGCGCGGCGTTTCCTCTTCGGACGAAGATCCTTCCTGTTCGTTGCCGCCAATCCTGTATTTTTCGGCGGCCCATGCGCCCAGATCGATCTGTTTGCAGCGCTCGGAGCAGAACGGACGGAAGCGGCTCTCGGAGGTCCAGCGGACATCTTTACCGCAGGTAGGACATTTGACGACGGTAGGCATACGGTCGGACGGTCAATCGCAAACGGAACAAGTAACGAATATAGGGCTATTTCGCGCCGGTTCAAAGGCGCGTTCGGTCAAATCCGGTGTGCGCTGCTCAATGCGGCGGTGATTGACAGGCGATTACAGGCTGCAGAGCGTGAGTTGGAACGGCACGTCGACGTCGACCGCGCGCGGCCGCAGATCGCCGTCCTGCACCGTAAAGCGCACCCACAGCATGTACTTGTTGGCGCTCGCTTCGGGAATCACGCGCAATTCGGGCGCGACGCGAACCTGCATCAATTGATACGAGCGGCCCGACAGCATTTGCTGATAGCTGCCTTGCATCGCCATCACCTTCGACGCCTGGCCCGACTCACGCGCGAGCCGCAGCACGATGGTGGCCGCGTCGCGCAGCGGCAAAAGCGGTGTCACCCACTTGGCGATGTCCTGGCGACGCTGATCGGGATGCAACTGTTGCCACGCGTAATACGAGGGCAGGTCGAATTTGCAGGTACCACCGGGGATGATTGCGCGGCTGCGAATGCTCGCGAGCCACTCGTTGTCTGCAAGATGCTGGCCGGTCTTGCCTTGCATCTGCGTGAGCCCCGCAAGCGTCTGCTCGATTTCGCCGAGCACCGCTTCGAGCGCGTTCTGCTCGATGCCCGGATTGCCGCGAAATGGCGCGAGCGTTTGCCGCTGCCGCTCGAGCTCTTTCATCAGATCCGATTTCAGATCCGCGCGGCCCGCCACTTCGGAGATTTCGAACAGCGTTGTCAGTGCGACGTGATGTTCCCGCGCGTCTTCCTGAGTCAGAAAGAACGTGAAGCGCTCGAACAGATCTTCGAGCCGCAACAGCGTCCGGATTCGCTCATTGAAGGGGTACTCGTAAAGGATCAAGCGGGCTCGCCTCGGGCGTGGTCGGTGACAGGAATGCAAAACATTCTAATGCCGTGGGACTACCCAGGCAATCACGCACTTTTTCTGCGCGCTTTCGCAACTTTTTTGTGAGTTCCCGGTGTTATGAGCGCTTCGGCTCCCGCGTGCGCGCAAAGTTCAATGTGCCGGTGACGACGCGTCTGCGCGCGCTACAACTCGGCATCGCCCTTCGCCAGCGACAGATAGGCTTGATGGTGAGCGTCCACCTGCGCCTCGAGTTCTTCGAGCGGCGCATTGTCATTGACGATCACGTCGTCGGCGGCGGCGAGCCGCGCTTCGCGCGTGGCCTGGCGCGCAATGATTGCGAGCACCTGCTCACGGCTGAAGCCGTTGCGGCTCACCACACGCGCGATCTGCGTGTCGACGCTGCAATCGACGGTGAGCACGCGATTCACGCGGTTCTTCCAGGTCCCGGACTCGACCAGCAAGGGCACCACGACGATCACATACGGTCCTTTCGCTGCGCGCTCTTCGCGCTCGGTTTCCGCGCGAATCAGCGGATGCGTGATGCCTTCGAGACGTTTGCGCGCGGTCTCGTCGCTGAACACGAGCGTGCGCATGCGCGCGCGATCGAGGGAGCCGTCGGCGGCGACGAATTGCGCGCCGAATGCGGCGGCGATGTGCGGCATTGCGAGGCCATGCGGCGCGGTGATGCGATGCGCGATCACGTCCGTGTCGACGAGCGGCACGCCGCGCGCGGCGAACAGATCGGCCACCGTCGATTTGCCGCTGCCGATGCCGCCAGTGAGTCCTACAACGAACATGGTTCAGCCCCCCAGAGCCAGATAAAGCGGCGTGCCGGCGAACAGCGTCAACACACCGCCCGCCGCGAGAAACGGCCCGAACGGCAGCGGCTCCTCGAAGCGCATTCGGCCGCGCCACGTCGCCGCGAGGCCGATCACGGCACCGGCCACCGCGGCGACCAGCACGATCTGCGGCAGCGCGGGCCAGCCGAGCCACGCGCCGAGCGCGGCGAGCAGCTTGAAGTCTCCATAGCCCATGCCTTCGATACCACGCACGAGCTTGAACGCCCAATGCACGGCCCACAACGCCAGATATCCGAAGATAGCGCCGAGCACCGCATCATGCAGATTCGTGAACATGCCGTTGAAATTGACGATCAGGCCGGCCCACAACAGCGGCAGCGTCAAGGAGTCGGGCAGCAAATGCGTGTCGACGTCGATCGCGCTCATCGCGAGCAACGTCGCGCACAGGCCGAACGCGGCGAGTGCCATCAGCGTCGGGCCGAACGCTATCAGTGCGCCTGCCGCGAAAGCGGCGCTCGCGATTTCGAGCAGCGGATAGCGTGCGCTGATATGCGTGCCGCACGCGGAACAACGGCCGCGTAACAGCAGGTAGCTCAGCACCGGCAAGTTTTCCCACGCGCTCAGCACATGGCCGCAATGCGGGCACGCGCTGCGCGGCACCCACAGGTTGTAGCGCGCGGGCAGTCCGTGGTCGGGCGGCGGCACGTCGGTGGTCTCGCTGATTTCGGCGCGCCATGCACGCTCGAGCATGATCGGCAATCGATGCACGACCACGTTCAGGAAGCTGCCAATCACGAGGCCAAGCACGATCGCGAATGCGATCTGCACGCCGGCGGGCAGGCTCGCGAGCGCGAGGCCGATATCGCTGGCAAAGCGGCCCGGCAGTAAGCCCGCGAGCAGGCTGGAGGAAGTTTGTGACACGAGCGGAAGAGGAGCCTGCATGGTGACGAAGTGGATTCGGCTGCGATGCTACACCACGTTGCCGAGTTGAATAATGGGAAGATACATCGCGATGACGAGGCCGCCGACCAGGGTGCCGAGCACGACGATCACGAGCGGTTCACACAGGCTCGATAGCGTGCCGATCCTGTCGTCGACCTGGCGATCCGCAAGCGACGCGACATCGAGCAGCATGCTGTCGAGCGCGCCGGATTCCTCCGCGACCGCAACGGGCTGCACGACTTCGGGAGGAAAGCAGCGGGCCGCGAGCATAGCCGCGGCGAGCCGTTCGCCGCGCCGCAATCTGATGGCGATGCTTGCCGTCGCGCGATCGAAGAAGGCATTGCCGGTCGCCTGAGTGAGCGAATCGAATGCGTCGGCGAGCGGCGTGCCGGCGGACAGCAAGGTGCCAAGCGCGCGACTCCAGCGCGCCGCGCACAGCGTGCGCAGCAGCGGGCCGGCCACCGGCAGGTCGAGCGACAGGCGCGCGAAGCGGATGCGCGCCCCTACCGAACGACGCAGCACGAGCGTGATGGCCGAGCTCATTGCGAGCATCAGTATGAACAGCGGCACACTCCAGCGCGCGGCGGCCGCCGAGAGCGCCAGCACGAACTGCGTCGGCGCGGGCAGCTTCGCGCCGAAGCCATCGAAGATCTGCTTGAACGTCGGCACGACCCACACCAGCAATGCGGCAGTTATCGCGAGCGCGAGCAGCAGGATCGCGGCTGGATAGGTGAGAGCCGCGCGCACCTTGGCGCGCTGCGCAGCGGCGCGTTCGCGATCGTCGGCGAGGCGGGCGAGCACGGTGACGAGCGCGCCCGCCGCTTCGCCCACCTCGACGAGCTGGCAATACAGCGCATTGAACTGCGCCGGGTGCCGCTGCAAGGCCGCCGAAAACCGCAGGCCGGCGGTGATGTCGCGCGCGATAGTGCCGACGATGCGCGGCATGCCTTGCCGCTGACCCGACGTCGACGCCTGCGCGAGTAGTTCGAGCGCGGGCGCGAGCGCCAAACCGGCGCGCAACAGACTGGACAGTTGTCGCGTGAACAGCGTGACAGCGGCCGCGCTCGTCTTCGGGCGTGGCGCCGGCCCTTGCGTTGCGAGTTCGACGATAAAGAGGTTGTCGCGTTTGAGCATCGTGCGTGCGGCGCTCGCGTCGGGCGCGATCAGCGTGCCGCTTTGGCGCGTGCCGTCCGCGTCGACGCCGCGCCATCTGAAGCGTAGGTCGGCTGAGACGGACCGGGTTGGTGACAGCGCGGCGGTACTCATGCGACCTCCGTCGCGGCGAGTGCTTCGGCGAGACTCGTGGTGCCGTCGCGCACGCGCGCAAGCGCCGCGTCGCGTAACGTCGCGACCTGTTCCATCTGCGCGAGGCGGGCCAGCTCGTGCGCGCCCGCGCTTGCGACGATCTGCTCACGCATCGCGTCAGAGACGGGCATCACCTGATGAATGCCGACGCGCCCCCGATAGCCGATGCCATGACAAACCGCGCAGCCGGTCGCCGCATACGGTTGCCAGCCGTCGAGCTCATGTTCGCCAAAGCCCGCGGCGTGGAGTGCCGCCGGCGAATGCGGCGCGGGCGCGCGGCATGCGACGCACAGTCGCCGCACCAGCCGCTGCGCGGTCACCATGCGCAGCGCGGCGGCAAGGTTGTACGGCTCGACACCGATGTCGATGAGCCGCGCGATGGCCGCGGGCGCGTCGTTCGTATGCAGCGTGGACAGCACGAGGTGACCGGTTTGGGCGGCCTTCACTGCAACGTCGGCGGTTTCGTTGTCGCGGATTTCGCCAACCATGATCACGTCCGGGTCCTGACGCAGAAAAGCCCGCAGCGCGACCGCGAAAGTCAGTCCGGCTTTTTCGCGCACGCTGACCTGGTTGATGCCGGCCAGCTGGATCTCGGCAGGGTCTTCTACCGAGCAGAGGTTGCGTGCCTCGCCGTTCAGCAGGTTCAGGAAGCAGTACAGCGATAGTGTCTTGCCGCTGCCCGTCGGTCCGGTGACGAGCATCAGACCGTGCGGCGCGCGGATCGCGGCGTCGACGGCTTCGCGCTGCCGCGGATCGAGGCCGAGCGAATCGAGCGAAAGATCGGCGGGCAACGCGTCGAGCCGTCGTAGCACGAGCTTTTCGCCGAACAGTGTCGGCAGCGAATTGACGCGGTAATCCTCGAGCCGCCCTGGCGACGTCGCGAGGCGTAGCCGGCCGTCCTGCGGCACGCGTCGCTCGGCGATGTCCATGCGCGCGAGCACTTTCACACGCGTGACGAACGCGTCGCGCAGATGGGCGGGCGGCCGCGGGATTTCATGCAGCACGCCGTCGATACGCAGGCGCACACGCCAGCCATGCTCGGCCGGCTCGATGTGGATATCCGACGCATTGCGCCGCGTCGCTTCGTGCAACGTGTCGGTCAACAGACGCACGGCTGGGGCGTTGTCGGGATCGTTCAGACTCGTTGCGCTGGATTCGCCGTCGACAGCGAGTGGGCGCGGCAATGCCGCGGCGGTGGCAAAAGGTGTTTGCATGAGAGACCGGTGATGAGCCGCCTGTAGAACATGACGGCTTCATCTTCCGGTTGCGGGCGTCCGAATGCCATTCG
This sequence comes from Paraburkholderia sp. 31.1, assembly GCF_014397645.1. Taxonomy (NCBI): domain Bacteria; kingdom Pseudomonadati; phylum Pseudomonadota; class Betaproteobacteria; order Burkholderiales; family Burkholderiaceae; genus Paraburkholderia; species Paraburkholderia sp. 31.1. The sequence continues at coordinate 222,807 of NZ_VZQN01000001.1, read as the reverse complement.
GCCATTCGGCTAATGGCGCGTGTCGCGAGCCTGTGCGATGCTGACCGTAAATCAGCGTGCGGCGGCGCGAAGTTCAGCCTGACCTTGCTTTAGCGGCCTTCGTGCGCGACGGCGGTTTGAAAAGCTTGACGGTGCGGATCGCCTGATCGTCGCTGCGCATCACTTCGACCTTGGTGTCTCCGATGTGCACGCAGACGTCGCCGTCGGGGATGTCTTCGAGGATTTCGAGAATCAGGCCGTTCAGCGTTTTGGGGCCATCGGTGGGTAGCCCGAGTTGCAGCCAGCGGTTCAGCTCGCGCAATGGCATGCTTCCCGCGACGATGCATTCGCCCGCCTCGTTCCAGCCACCGCGCGAGCTGGCGCTACGCGGAATCGACGTGGTGAATTCGCCGATCAGTTCCTCGATGATGTCTTCCGGTGTGACGAGGCCTTGCAGTTCGCCGTATTCGTTGACGACGAGCGCGATGCGTTGCCGGCTCTCCTGAAAGTATTGCAGCTGCTGGAACACCGGCGTGCCGCTTGGCACGAAGTACGGCTCGGCGAGCAGCTCGCGCAAGGTATCGCGCTCGAGCTCCTGGTTGTGCAGCGCTGACAGCGTCTTGCGCACGTGCAGCACACCGAGCACGCGGTCGATGTCGCCCTGGTAGACGATCAGCTTGTTGTGATAGCAGGTCTCCAGTTGATGCAGGATCTGTTCGAACGGGGCATCGAAGTCGAGGGCCTCGATACGGCGACGCGGGATCATCACGTCATCGACGGAGATGTTTTCGAGGTCGAACAGGTTCAGCAGGATGCTGCGGTGCTTGGTGGGCATGAAGCTTCCCGACTCGAGCACGATGGTGCGCAGTTCTTCGGTGGACAGCCGCTGGTCGCGCGCGCCCTTCGTGTTGATGTGCAGCACGCGCAGGATGCCGGTCGCGAACAGGTTGACAAACCAGATCAGTGGTCTCGCGACGCGCATCAACGGCGCGATCAGCAGGCTCGCGGGTAGCGCGATTTTCTCGGGAAACGTCGCGCCGACGATCTTCGGTGTGATCTCCGCGAACACGATAATGAGGAACGCGACGATACCGGTCGCGATCGACAGCACGAGGCTATTGCGGCCGAACGTATGCAGCGCGAGCGATGTCGTCAGTACCGGAATGATCGTGTTGAACAGGTTGTTGCCGATGAGGATCACGCCGAGCAGCTGATCGGTTTTTGCGAGCAGGCCCTGAGTCGTCTTTGCGCCGAGCGTGTTCTTGCTGGCGAGATGTTTGAGGCGATGACGATTGAGCGCCATCATCGCTGTCTCGGAAATGGAAAAGAAGGCGGAGCAGACAAGTAGCAGAAGGACGGCGCCGATCTGCGCCCATAAGGGAAGTTGTTCCACGCGTCGTGAAAAATAAGGGAAAGGATGGAGAGAATATAGCAGAGGGGGCCGCGCGCTCCGGTGTGGACGACGGCTGACGCCGCTAGGACGACAACGTGGCAACGTACGCGCTGTGCCTGGCGAGCCGGAGGAAAGAAAGCGGCGAAGGGCAGCACGAGAGCAACGAAAAAAGCGCCGCGCAAAACGAAAAACCGCCCAGCAACGCTGCGGCGGTTTTGAACCTTGAGCTAACAAGGAGAATCTGGTCGGGGTGAGAGGATTCGAACCTCCGGCCTCTACGTCCCGAACGTAGCGCTCTACCAGGCTAAGCTACACCCCGATTGGGTACTGCTGACTCGATTCAGACTAATTCGGTGTTTCGGTCTCGTTCAAGACTGTCTTGCCGTCGAGTAAGAGCATAATTCTAGCAGGCTCTCTTTGAAAATGGAATGGGGAAACGACGAAATTGCTGCCGCGGCTGCCTGCGCCTCCTGTTTCGCGCACTCGAGCGTGTGATCCAGCGCGCCCGAGCGCGTGATCGCGTCGAAAATCGTATCGAAACGGTCGGTGCCACCTTGCTCGATGGCTTCGCGCGCGAGCGCCGACTGCTCGGGTGTGCCGCGTTCGATCAGATAGATGAGCGGAAGCGTCGGTTTGCCTTCGCGCAGATCGTCGCCGGCGTTCTTGCCCATCGACTCGGCCGTCCCCGTGTAGTCGAGCCAGTCGTCCATGATCTGGAACGCGGTGCCGATGCGACGACCGTACTCGGCGGCGGCGGCTTCGGTTTTCGCGTCCGCGCCGGCCAGCACCGCGCCGAGCTGGGCGGCCGCCTCGAACAACTTTGCGGTCTTGTAGCGGATCACCTGCATGTAACGGGCTTCGTCGACGTCGGCATCGTGCATGTTCAACAACTGCAGCACTTCGCCTTCAGAGATGATGTTGGTCGCCTCCGACAGAATTTCCATCACGCGCATCTTGCCCACGCCGACCATCATCTGGAACGACCGTGAGTAAAGAAAGTCACCGACCAGCACGCTCGCCGCGTTGCCGAACAGCGCATTGGCGGTCTGGCGGCCGCGCCTCAGGTCGGACTCGTCGACCACGTCGTCATGCAGCAGCGTGGCCGTGTGGATGAATTCGACGACCGCTGCCAGCTCGTGCCGGTGCCCCGTCGTATCGCCCAGCGCGCCCGCCACCAGCAACAGCAGCGCGGGCCGCAGCCGCTTGCCGCCGGCGCTGATGATGTATTCGGAAATCTGATTGATTAGCATCACGTCCGACGCAAGACGTTGCCGGATGACGCGATTGACCTGCTGCATGTCTTCGGCGATCGGAGCAAGCAGGCTGGCGACGTTGGGGGAGGTGGTGGCAGTCGACGACATGATGGCTGAATTGGGTAGTGCCGCGAATTATAAGGCGATCGGGGCGCTTCCGGGTCGTCGGCTGCCGCGTGGATGCGTTCCGCATGGCGCGCGGGGCGCCTGCCAAGGCCGTCTGCGGGGCGCCGCGCGTCGCAGGTATGCCATCTGCGAGCGCCTGCGAGGGAGGGCAAAGCCGGACGGTAGACGGTTTGGTAAGCAGGTTTTGACCGAGCAGCTAACTCTATGTATAATCGACAGTTTCCGCGCGCGGTGCGTGGGAAAAAATGAATACAGAGTGAGGTTCTCAATGTACGCGGTCATAAAAACCGGTGGCAAGCAGTACAAGGTTGCCGTCGGCGAAAAACTTAAAGTAGAACAGATACCGGCAGACATTGACGCTGAAATCACGCTCGACCAGGTTCTCGCAGTGGGCGAAGGCGAATCGATTAAGTTCGGTACGCCGCTGGTCAGTGGGGCTTCCGTCAAGGCTACCGTCGTGTCGCAAGGTCGTCACGCCAAAGTGACGATCTTCAAGATGCGTCGCCGGAAGCACTACCAGAAGCATGGCGGCCACCGCCAGAACTATACCGAACTGCGCATCGACGCGATCAACGCGTAAGCGCACCGGTTAAGGAGCAAATCAAATGGCACACAAAAAGGCAGGCGGATCGTCCCGAAACGGCCGCGACTCCGAGTCGAAGCGCCTCGGCGTGAAGGTTTACGGCGGCCAGGCTATCAACGCTGGTGGCATCATCGTGCGTCAGCGCGGTACGCGCATGCACGCTGGCGAGAACGTCGGCATGGGCAAGGATCACACCCTGTTCGCGCTGAAGGACGGCCACGTCCAGTTCTCGACGAAGGGCGCGGCGAAGAAGCACACCGTTTCCGTCGTCCCGGCAGCCTGAGTTTAATCAGGCACGGGCTTCAGGACCGGAAAAAGGCCCCGCGAAGTTCGCGGGGCCTTTTTTTATTGCGGCGCCCCTTTAGCTTGGCGCCCAAGCCGCGCAGCCGACCGCTCCTCATCGGCGGACTATGCCGTTCGGTCGATTGATCAACGCGCGGCGCGCGCGGCAAAATAGCAGCATCCAATCAGTATCAACCCCTGCATCGAATCGGGCAGTACACCACGGGACGGAGTAACACATGAAGTTCATTGACGAAGCGAGGATTGAAGTCATCGCCGGCGACGGAGGGGATGGCAGCGCGTCGATGCGCCGCGAGAAGTTCGTCCCGTTCGGCGGCCCCGATGGCGGTGACGGCGGCCGGGGCGGCAGCGTGATCGCGGTGGCTGACCGCAACATCAACACGCTGATTGATTACCGCTACGCGAAAAAACATCTGGCGCGCAACGGCGAAAACGGCCGCGGCTCGGATTGCTACGGCAAGGGTGGTGATGACATCACGCTGCGCATGCCGGTCGGCACCACCATCACGGACATGGAAACCGGCGAGCTGATCGCCGATCTGACCGAGCACAACCAAAGCGTGCAAATCGCGCAAGGGGGAGCCGGCGGCCTCGGCAACCTCCATTTCAAGTCCAGCACGAACCGCGCGCCGCGTCAGAAGACCGACGGCAAGCCGGGCGAGCGCCGCATGGTCCGCCTCGAACTGAAAGTGCTGGCCGACGTCGGTCTGCTCGGCATGCCGAATGCGGGCAAGTCGACGTTTATCTCGTCGGTGTCGAACGCGAAGCCGAAAATCGCCGATTATCCGTTCACCACGCTCGCGCCGAACCTCGGCGTCGTGCGCGTCGGGCCGAGCCGCAGCTTCGTGATTGCCGACATTCCGGGGCTGATCGAAGGCGCGGCGGAAGGCGCCGGCCTAGGCCATCAATTCCTGCGTCACCTGCAGCGCACCGGGCTGCTGCTGCACATCGTCGACATCGCACCGTTCGATGAATCGATCGATCCGGTCGCCGAAGCGAAGGCGATCGTCAACGAACTGCGCAAGTACGACGAAGAGCTTTATCAGAAGCCGCGCTGGCTTGTGCTGAACAAGCTGGACATGGTGCCTGAGGACGATCGCGAAGCGCGCGTGGCGGCGTTCCTCGAAGGCTTCGGCTGGGACGGTCCGGTGTTCGAGATCTCGGCGCTGACTGGCCAGGGCTGTGAAAATCTTTGCTACGCCGTGTTCGACTATCTCGCCGAGCACTCCGACGCGCAACGCGCGGCCGAAGCCGAAGACCTGGCCTCCGACGTGCGTTTCCGCGACGGGACGCAAGTACCGGCCGCGACCCGCGAAGCCGGCACCGATCCGCAGGAATAACAACTCGAGCGCCGGCGCCAGCGGCGGGTGCCGGTATGCATCACGCGTCATCTTGGGAGACAGCGCACAATGCGTTCCGTCATCGCAGATTCACGGCGATTGGTCGTCAAAGTCGGTTCGAGTCTCGTCACGAACGACGGGCGCGGCCTCGATCATGCGGCGATCGGCCGCTGGGCCGCGCAAATTGCCGCACTGCGCGCGCAAGGCAAGGAAGTGGTGCTGGTCAGCTCGGGCGCGATCGCCGAGGGCATGCAGCGGCTCGGCTGGACGAAGCGGCCGCGTGAAATCGATGAGTTGCAGGCGGCCGCGGCGGTCGGTCAGATGGGTCTCGCGCAAGTGTACGAAAGCCGCTTCGCCGAACATTCCATCCAGACTGCGCAGATCCTGCTTACTCACGCTGACCTTGCTGACCGCGAGCGCTATCTGAACGCTCGCTCCACGCTGCTCACGCTGCTGGGGCTCGGAGTTGTACCGATCATCAACGAGAACGACACGGTCGTCACCGACGAAATCAAGTTCGGCGACAACGACACGCTCGGCGCGCTGGTTGCCAATCTGATCGAGGGCGACGCGCTGATCATTCTGACGGACCAGCAAGGCCTCTTCACCGCAGATCCGCGCAAGGACCCGACCGCGACACTCGTCCAGCAAGCCGACGCCGGCGCGCCCGAGCTCGAGGCGATGGCGGGCGGTGCGGGCTCGAGCCTCGGCCGCGGCGGCATGCTGACCAAGATTCTCGCTGCGAAGCGTGCGGCCCATAGCGGCGCCAATACGGTGATCGCGAGTGGGCGCGAGTCGGACGTGCTGGTGAGACTGGCGGCCGGCGAGGCGATCGGCACCCAACTGATCGCGCGCACCGCGCGCATGGCGGCGCGCAAGCAATGGATGGCCGATCACCTGCAGGTGCGCGGCCACGTCGTGATCGATGACGGCGCGGTCGAAAAACTGACCGCCGGCGGCAAGAGCTTGCTGCCGATCGGCATCGTCGGTGTGCAGGGTGCGTTCGCGCGCGGCGAGGTGATCGCGTGTCTGAGCGCGTCAGGCCGCGAGGTCGCACGTGGTTTGACGAACTACAGCAGCGCGGAAACCAAACTGATCCAGCGGCGTCCGAGCGGCGAAATTGAGTCAGTGCTCGGCTATATGCTCGAGCCCGAACTGATTCATCGCGACAATCTCGTGGTGCTTTGATCTGCGAGGCGGCGCGCATATCGCGCGTATGAAGAGCCAACAATAAAGCCGTTCCAGCGCAGGCTGGAACGGCTTTTTAATCGTGACGTATAAGCAACGGCGCCTGAGCCGGGCGCGCGCCGCGCAACCGGCCTCAATGAATCTGCGACGTCTGCGTGCGCTTGTAACGAATGTTCTCGACGATGTGCTGCGCGCTGCCGGTCGGAATCTTGTTGGCGCACATATAGTCCTGATACAACGCGGCCTGGTACGCATTCAGCGCGCCGTTTTCTATCCGCGAAAACGGGTTTGCGACCGTCGTATCCCACCCGTCGTGATCGGCGTTCAGGCCCGCATACTGACGCCATTCATACGTGTCGCAACGGATGCCCTCGTAATTGACGTTGCGCGCACCGCCCGGGCTCGTGACGACCACCGTGTAACGCACCACGCCGTCGTCGCCGACGCTGACGGACTTCGGGTCGATCGCAAATTGCAGCGGCGTATTGCCGGAGACTTCGAACGGCAGCAGGTTCGCGTCGGAGGGCAGCGGCGGCAACGTGTCGACCTTGTTTTCAACCCAGTTGCTCTTGCGATCCAGCAGATAGGTGAACTCGCTGTCGTCTTTGTTGGTCGGTTTGCCGGCGCTCGAACAGCCTGCCAGCAGGGCGCCGGTGGCGACGCACGCCACGGCGAATGCAAGTGCTTTCAATCTGATTCCCTCGAGAGACAGACGAGGCTCGAAAGCCGCGCCAGAGAGAGGCGGCGCGAGCCGCCGCCTGGAATGGTTAATCGCGCACGCCTCGTCGGACTAACGGGGCGACGGCCTCGTCGGCTTCGGCCGTTTCGCGCTCATCCTCCGATCTCATGTTGGCATCCGGTGAGCCGGGACCGCAATCCGGCGCGACCAGCACGTGCGTCGAAGTTTCGACGCTGACCGAAGTTACGGTCGTGACGGTGGTGACCACCGTGCTTACCGTGGAATCCGGCGGGCTTTGCATCGACGACGCTATCCGGGGATAACGCGACCCATGATGCCCGCCAGGTTTTTCCGCACGCGGCGCAGGCCGGCGCATGAAACGGGACAGCTCCGTTAGCGCCAACTGATACACATCCCGCTTGAACTCGATCACACAGTCGAGCGGCACCCAATACTCGTTCCAACGCCACGCATCGAACTCAGGGTGGTCGGTGGCGCGCAAACAGATGTCGCAGTCGCGTCCTACCATCCGGAGCAAAAACCAGATTTGTTTCTGGCCGCGGTAATGACCGCGTACTTCGCGCTTGATGAACTTGTCAGGCACCTCATAACGCAACCAGTCGCGCGTGCGACCGATCACCTTGACGTGCTCAGGAAGCAGCCCGGTCTCTTCGTGTAACTCCCGATACATCGCTTGCACGGGGGTCTCACCATATTTGATGCCCCCTTGCGGAAACTGCCAGGAATGTTCACGGAGTCGTTTGCCCCAAAACACCTCGTTGTGCGCGTTCAAGAGGATGATGCCGACGTTCGGGCGAAAGCCTTCACGATCCAGCATACAACCACCTTCGAATCCTTTAAAATTGCTTTGATTATAAACAGATAACGGACCCTACGCACCGAATCGCATCAGAATGGAGCGATTCGCCGCAACAGGCCCGGGTTTGCGGTAGCCTGTCGGTTTTCCGTGCCTATCCCCTGTGAGAGAGGCTTTGCGCGGCGGTTTCGGCGCCGCACGGGGGCAGGGCGCCGCCAGTCGGGCGAACCCTGCCGGCTTCGCCGCGGATGTGTGTCGATTTCCCTCATTTTCCCCTTTTCTGGCGGTCCAACCGGAAGCCGCCGCTTTTGGACACCTTGAATGAAAGCTTCCCGTTTCTTTATCGGCACTCTCAAAGAAGCGCCCGCCGACGCCGAAATCATCAGCCACAAGCTCATGGTGCGCGCGGGCATGATCCGTCGCGTCGCCGGCGGTATCTATAACTACCTGCCGGTCGGCCTGCGTTCGATCCGCAAGGTGGAAGCGATCGTGCGTGAGGAAATGAACCGGGCGGGCGCCATCGAGCTGTTGATGCCGGCCGTGCAGCCGGCCGAACTGTGGCAGGAATCGGGGCGCTGGGAGAAGTACGGTCCCGAGCTGCTGCGCTTCAAAGACCGCAAGCAGGCCGATTTCGTGATGGGCCCGACGCACGAGGAAGTCGTCACCGACATCGCGCGCAACCAGATCAAGAGCTATCGCCAACTGCCGGTCAACTTCTATCAGATCCAGACGAAGTTCCGCGACGAGATCCGTCCGCGTTTCGGCGTGATGCGCGGCCGCGAGTTCATCATGAAAGACGCGTACTCGTTCGACAAGGACGCGCAGGGTCTGCGCGAGTCGTATCGCAAGATGTACGACGCGTACGTGCGCATCTTCACGCGCCTCGGTCTGGACTTCCGCGCGGTGGCGGCCGACAACGGCTCGATCGGCGGCAGCGGCTCGCATGAGTTCCATGTGATTGCCGACACTGGCGAAGACGACATCGCGTATTGCCCGACCTCCGATTTCGCCGCGAACGTCGAGGCGGCCGAAGCGCTACCGCTGATCGCAGAGCGCGCGGCGCCGGCAGAAGAGATGAAGAAGACCGCGACGCCCGGCAAGGCGAAGTGCGAGGCGGTTGCCGAACTGCTGAACATTCCGCTCGAACGCACGATCAAGTCGGTCGTGCTCGCCACCGAGAACGAAGGCGCCGAGCCGACGATCTGGCTGCTGATGCTGCGCGGCGATCATGATCTGAACGAGATCAAGGCGGCCAAGCTCCCGGGCCTCGGTAATGTCCGCATGGCGACCGAAGCCGAGATCGTCGAGACGTTCGGCACACCGCCGGGCTATCTCGGTCCGATCAACACGAAGAAGCCGGTCAAGGTGATCGCGGACCGCACGGTCGCGAACATGAGCGACTTCGTGGTCGGCTCGAACGACGTCGACTATCACACCACCGGCGTGAACTGGGGCCGCGACCTGCCGGAGCCGGTCGTCGCCGACATCCGCAATGTGAAGAAGGGCGATCCGTCGCCGGACGGCAGGGGCGTGCTCGACATCTGCCGCGGCATCGAAGTGGGCCACGTGTTCCAGCTCGGCACCAAGTATTCCGAAGCGATGAACGCGGCCTGTCTCGACGAAACCGGAAAGCCTCGGCCGATGGAAATGGGCTGCTACGGCATCGGCGTCACGCGGATTCTCGGCGCCGCGATCGAACAGAATTTCGACGACAAGGGCATCATCTGGCCGGAGTCGATTGCGCCGTTCGAAGTCGTGCTGTGCCCGATGGGCTATGACCGCAGCGACGCGGTGCGTGAGCAGGCCGACAAGCTGTACGCGGAACTCGTCGCGGCCGGTATCGACGTGATCCTCGACGATCGCGGCGAGCGGCCGGGCGTGATGTTCGCCGACTGGGAACTGATCGGCGTGCCGCATCGACTGGTGATCGGCGACCGTGGTCTGAAGGACGGCAAGATCGAGTATCAGGGCCGTCGCGAGGCCGAAGCGACGCTGCTGCCGGTCGCGGATGCCGCGCAGACCGTGATCGGCAAAGTGCGCGCGGCGCTGGCGAACTAAGCGGAGCGGGCGGTGGAGTACACCTTCCTGTCCGCGACGGTGCTGCTGATCCTGATCACCGATCCGCTCGGCAACATCCCGATCTTCGTCAGTTGCCTGCGAGGTGTGTCGCCGGAGCGTCGCACGGTCGTGATCCTGCGCGAGGTCGCGATCGCGTTTGCGATCCTGCTGGTGTTCATGATGCTCGGGCAGAGCTTTCTGCGCATGATGAGCCTCAGCGACCAGTCGTTGCGGATCGGCGGCGGCATCGTGCTGTTTCTGATTGCGCTGCGCATGGTGTTTCCGCATCCGGACGGTCCGTTCGGCGGCGACGCGCGCGGCGGCGAGCCGCTGATCGTGCCGCTCGCGATTCCTGCGCTAGCGGGTCCGTCGGCGTTGGCGACGGTCATGCTGCTGACCTCGCAGGCGCCGGGCAAAACGTTCCAGTGGGTCGGCGCGCTGACCGTCACGATGATCATCTGTGCGATCGTGCTGATGCTCGCCGAGCGCATTCAGGCGTGGCTCGGTGAACGTGTGATGGCGGCGTTCGAGCGGCTGATGGGGCTCGTGCTCGTCGCGATTTCAGTCGAGATGATGCTCGGTGGAATCCGCTCTTTCGTGCACAAGCTGTGAAACGCGAGCCGGTGCGCGCATTGCCACCGTCGCAGCCATAAAAAAGCAGCCAGGCAGGCTGCTTTTTTTTCGCCGGTGGGGCGGGGCGGATGCCCCGCTCACGCTCCCTCGGTCAACGCCCGAATGGTCGGCAGGTTGCGCCAGTAGCCCTTCGCATCCATCCCGCAGCCGAACACGTACCGGTCCGGCACTTCGAAGCCGCAGTAATCGGGGCGCAGCGGTTTCGCCTTCGGAATGATCTTCTCGCACAGCACCGCGGACAGGAAGCGCTTCGCGCCCATCGCAAGGATGCGGTCGCGGATTGCGGCCATCGTCTCGCCTTCGTCGAGGATGTCGTCGAGCACGAGCACCACGCGATCCTTGACCGACTCGGCCGGCGCGACGCGCCATTGCATCTCGTTGCTGCCCTTCGTCGTATTGCGGTAGCGCGTCAGGTGGATGTAGTCGAACTCGAGCGGGAAATCGAGGTGCGGCAGCAGCATGCCGGTGAATACCGCGGCGCCGCCCATCACCGACAGCACGAGCGGGAAGTCCTCGCTCATCTCGTCGCGGATGGCAGCCGCCATGCGGGCGATCGACGCAGTGACGTCCGAGGCCGAAACTATCTCTTCGGAGTGTTGAAAAATATGGAAGGCTTCTTCGCGGTTCATGACGTCTGACGGACGGTAACTGTATACATAGTGTGAGTGGCAACGTCCCGAGAGACGTTCCCGCGAGGGACGGCGCAATGCGCTACAGAATAAACCCGCACAATGCCGAAGTCAGCCGCGCCGCACTCGGCGCGAGCGCGCGCCGGTCCCATCAAGCTTAGCGCATGCCGGGCATCATGCCCTTCATGCCGCGCATCATCTTCTGCAGGTTGCCGCCCTTGAGCTTCTTCATCATCGTGCGCATCTGTTCGTACTGGTTCAGCATGCGGTTGACTTCCTGCACCTGCACGCCCGCGCCCGCGGCGATGCGGCGCTTGCGGGTCGCCTTGATCAGTTCGGGCTTGGCGCGCTCGGCCGGCGTCATCGAGTTGATGATGCCTTCCATGCGGCGCATCTGCTTCTCGGCCTGACTCATGTCGGCGCCGGCCGCGGCTTGCTGAAACTGCGCGGGCAGTTTGTCCATCAGCGACGACAGGCCGCCCATGCCCTTCATTTGCGTGAGCTGAGCGCGGAAATCGTTGAGGTCGAAGTCGCCGCCTTTCTTGACCTTGTCGGCGAGCTTCTGCGCGGCCTGCACGTCGACGCCGCGCTGCGCTTCCTCCACCAGCGCGAGAATGTCGCCCATGCCGAGAATCCGGCTCGACATGCGGTCCGGGTGGAACACTTCGAGGCCGTCGAGTTTTTCGGCGACACCCACGAACTTGACCGGCTTGCCCGTCACGTGACGCACCGAGAGCGCCGCGCCACCGCGCGAATCACCGTCGAGCTTGGTGAGCACGACGCCGGTGAGCGGCAGCGCGTCGCTGAACGCCTTCGCGGTGTTGACCGCGTCCTGGCCGAGCATCGCGTCGACGACGAACAGCGTTTCCGCCGGCTTCAGCTCGGCGTGCAGCGCGGTGATTTCGTTCATCATCACCTCGTCGATACCGAGACGGCCGGCCGTGTCGACGAGCAGCACGTCGTGATAGTGGCGCTTGGCCCAGTCGAGCGCGGCGCGGGCAATGTCGACCGGCTTCTGGTTCAGCTCCGACGGGAAGAAGTCCGCGCCGACCTGCTCGGTCACCGTTTTCAGCTGCGCGATGGCGGCGGGACGATAGACGTCGCACGAAACGGTCAGCACCTTCTTCTTGTACTTCTCGCGCAGCAGCTTGGCGAGCTTGCCGACCGTAGTCGTTTTGCCGGCGCCCTGCAGACCCGCCATCAGGATGATCGCGGGCGGCGCGACGGCGAGATTGAGCTCGGAGGCCTTGCCTTCGTAATCGCCGCCGATCACCGCGGTCAGTTCGCGCTGCACGACACCGACGAGCGCCTGACCCGGCGACAGGCTGGAGATCACTTCCTCGCCGAGCGCCTTCTCCTTGACCTTCGCGATGAACTCGCGCACGACGGGCAGCGCCACGTCGGCCTCGAGCAGTGCGAGACGCACCTCGCGCAGCATTTCCTGGGTGTTCGCCTCGGTGAGCCGGGCTTCGCCGCGCAGCGTCTTGACGACGCGCGCCATCCGTTGAGTCAGATTGTCGAGCATGGGGAGCGATGAACGGTGGGGCCCGCGCAGCGCGCGAAGCGCAAGACGTCGCGGAGTAGGGCCCTAGTGTAAACTTCGAATATGGATATTGTACTGTATGCCCTCACCGCGCTTCTCTATGGCGGTCTTGCCGTGGCCGGCTGGCGCTCGCACCGGCACGCGGCCGTGCGGCCGCTGCTCGAGAGCGTGCCGCCGCTGCCCGGTCATGCCGCCAACGCGGGCGCTCTGGTGGCCTCCGGCATGAGCGCGCCCGGGCGCGCGCTGCTGTTCGTCGCGCTGCTCGCTCACGGCGTGCTGCTGCATACCACGATCTTCCCGCAGAACGCGATGGTGTTCGGCTTCGCGTTCGCGCTGTCGGCGATGTTCTGGCTCGGCGCCGGCATCTACTGGATCGAGAGTTTCTTTTTTCCGCTCGACGGACTGCGCCTGCTGGTATTGCCACTCGCGTGCGTCGCGTCGCTGCTGCCGCTCGCGTTCGGCGGCGTGCGCGTGCTGCCGTATGCGGCCGCGCCGATGTTCAAGCTGCACTTCCTGATTGCGAATATCGCGTACGGTCTGTTCGCGATCGCGGCGCTGCACGCGGTGCTGATGCTGGCGGTCGAGCGGCGTCTGCATTCGATGCGCGGTGGTCTCGCGCAAAGGCACGCGGCGGCGGACAATGGCTGGTGGTCGAGTTGGCTCGACGCGCTGCCGCCGCTGCTCACGCTCGAGAAGCTGCTGTTCCGTCTGATCGGCGCCGGCTTCGTGCTGCTCACGCTGACGCTGCTGTCGGGCATCCTGTTCAGCGAGCAGCTGATCGACCGCGCGTTGCGGCTCGATCACAAGACCGTGTTCGCGATTCTTTCGTGGGTGATGTTCGGCGCGCTGCTGACCGCGCGCAAGGTGTCCGGCTGGCGCGGCCGTGCGGCATTGCGCTGGGTGCTGGCCTCGTTCGTCGCGCTGTTGCTCGCGTACGTCGGCAGCCGTTTTGTTTTCGAGGTGCTGTTGCACCGGCCCGTGGTGTGAGTGTCCCCATGCGACAAATCTTTTTGCTGATTCTGCTGTTCCTCGTCGGTCAATGGCTCGTGAAGGCGCTGCGCCGCCACGACGCGCAATCCGCGCAACGCACCGGTGCCGGCGGCGCCAACGCTGCCGGCAGCGCGAATGGCGGCGCGCGTTCTTCGAATGGGCAACAGCCGCAGCTTGCCGAGCCGATGATCCGCTGCGTCGAGTGCGGCGTGCACGCACCGAAGAGCGACTCGGTCAGCGTCGCGGGGCAGGCGTTCTGCTGCGCCGCGCACGCGCAGCGCCACGGCGCGCGTCCGAGCGGCCGCGACGCCCGATGAGCGGCGCGTACACCGTCGATGCCGACGGTTGGGTTCCTGCCGCACGCAAGCTTGCCTCGCCAAACTTCGAAGCGCGGCCGCAAGGCGCGCTGCCGACGCTGATCGTCGTTCACAACATCAGCCTGCCGCCGAACCAGTTCGGCGGCACCGCGATTGCCGAGCTGTTCGAGAACGCGCTCGACTGCAACACTCACCCGTACTACGACACGCATCTGCGCGGCGTGCGCGTGTCCGCGCATTTCGTGATTCATCGCGATGGCGCACTCGAGCAGTTCGTGTCGTGCAACGAGCGCGCGTGGCACGCGGGGCCGTCGAATTTTTTCGGCCGCGAGCGCTGCAATGATTTCTCGATCGGCATCGAGCTCGAAGGCAGCGACACCACCGCCTTCGAAGCGGCGCAATACCGCACGCTCGCCGGGCTCGTCAGAGCACTGACGGCACGCTATCCGATCGACGCGCTTGCCGGCCACTCCGACATCGCACCCGGTCGCAAGACCGATCCCGGTCCGTATTTCGAGTGGCCGCGACTGCAGCGCGACACGTTGCTCGACGGTCGGTATTTCCCCTATCTCAAGTTTTCCGAAACGCGGTAATCCCTTCGCACGATCTTGCGTGATCCAGGGAGAACGAGGCGCAGCCTGCTTCTCCGGGGAGCTTCTGCGCGCCGCGTGAAGCAAAAGTCAAGACTGCGAGCGCAAATAAAACCTTTTGACCTGTCTCGAAACTCCACTATACTTGGTGCCGACAACTGAGTTTCACACTATATCTTGTGTTGTGCTGTGAATAACCATGTGCATAACCGAGTGAATAAGAGTGGATAAGTCTGCGGCGTCCCGCTCCCCGAGCCTGGCACCGCAAGCATTCCAGACAGCGAAAAAAATTCCTGGGGCGCAGCCGGTAGGGGATCTCCGGCCGCATCCAGAAGCATTCAGGAAAGGACCAGCCAGTGATCGCGACCGACCCGATGAAGACCGTCATCAAATCGAACCAGGCTTCCTCACAGTTGCATCCCGCCAACCGGCGTAGCCGGCCTTCCTGCACCTCATCGCACGCTCACGCGGCGGCGCGGCGTTCGATTTAATCCGCGGCACTCGCCGCAATATTTCCAAGACCAGGAGCTTTGCACATGCAAACCACCGACAACGTCACGACCCGTTACGAGGGCTCACCGACTGGCCAGGCCTTCGGCCAGACCCAAGGCGCGCAGGCGCTCGCGCCGCAAGCGAATTACGCCGACTACAAGGTGATCCGCCGCAACGGCAGCGTGGTGTCGTTCGAGCCGTCGAAAATCGCGATCGCCGTGACGAAGGCGTTCCTCGCCGTCAACGGCGGTCAGGGCGCGGCGTCGGCACGGGTGCGCGAACTGGTCGAGCAACTCACGCAGAACGTGGTGCGCGCGCTGGTGCGCAGCCGTCCGAATGGCGGCACGTTCCATATCGAAGACATTCAGGATCAGGTCGAACTCGCGCTGATGCGCGGCGGCGAACACAACGTCGCGCGTGCTTACGTGCTGTATCGCGAGAAGCGCAACCAGGCGCGCGCGCATGACGCTCTTGAAGGTCAGACAGCGGAAAGCGCCAGCACCCCGGGCCTGAACGTGACCGACAACGGCATCACGCGTGCGCTGGACATGGCTGCGCTGCGCGGCATCATCGAGTCCGCGTGCGCGAACCTCGGCGAGGCCGTAAGCGCCGAGCCGATCGTCGCGGAAACGGTGAAGAACCTGTACGACGGCGTGCCGATGAGCCAGGTGTACGACTCGGCGATCCTCGCTGCCCGTACGATGATCGAAAAGGACCCGGCCTACAGCCAGGTCACCGCGCGCATCCTGCTGCATACGATCCGCCGCGAGATTCTCGAAGAGGAAGTCACGCAAGCCGAGATGGGCGAGCGCTACGGCGAGTACTTCCCGCAGTTCATCAAGCGCGGCGTGCAAGCCGAGCTGCTCGACGACAAGCTGCTGCAGTTCGACCTGAAGCGCCTCGGGGCCGCGCTCGACGCGAACCGCGACCTGCAGTTCGGCTACCTCGGTCTGCAGACGCTGTACGACCGCTACTTCCTGCATCACGACAACGTGCGTATCGAAATGCCCCAGGCATTCTTTATGCGTGTCGCGATGGGTCTGTCGCTGAACGAGATCGACCGCGAAGCGCGCGCGATCGAGTTCTACAACGTGCTGTCGAGCTTCGACTTCATGAGTTCGACGCCGACGCTGTTCAACTCCGGCACGCGCCGCTCGCAGCTGTCGTCTTGCTACCTGACCACGGTCGACGACGACCTCGACGGCATCTACGAAGCGCTGAAGGAAAACGCGCTGCTGTCGAAGTTCGCCGGCGGCCTCGGCAACGACTGGACGCGTGTGCGCGCGCTCGGCTCGCACATCAAGGGCACCAACGGCAAGTCGCAGGGCGTGGTGCCGTTCCTGAAGGTCGTCAACGACACGGCGGTCGCCGTGAACCAGGGCGGCAAGCGCAAGGGCGCGGTGTGCGCGTACCTCGAATCGTGGCACCTCGACATCGAGGAATTCCTCGAGCTGCGCAAGAACACCGGCGACGACCGTCGTCGCACGCACGACATGAACACCGCGAACTGGATTCCCGACCTGTTCATGAAGCGCGTGATGGAAGGCGGCGACTGGACGCTGTTCTCGCCGTCCACCTGCCCGGACCTGCACGACAAGTTCGGCGCCGAGTTCGAAACGGCTTACACGGCTTACGAAGACAAGGTCGCCCGCGGCGAGATCAAGCTGTTCAAGAAGATCCCGGCGGCGCAACTGTGGCGCAAGATGCTGGGCATGCTGTTCGAAACCGGCCATCCGTGGATCACGTTCAAGGATCCGTGCAACGTGCGCTCGCCGCAGCAGCACGTCGGCGTCGTCCATTCGTCGAACCTATGCACGGAAATCACGCTGAACACGAGCGACGCCGAAATCGCCGTCTGTAACCTCGGCTCGGTGAACCTCGTCGCGCACCTGAAGGAGCAGGCCGACGGCACGCTCGCGCTCGACCACGACAAGCTGAAGCGCACGGTCAGCGTCGCGATGCGCATGCTCGACAACGTGATCGACATCAACTACTACGCGGTCGCCAAGGCGCGCAACTCGAACCTCAAGCACCGTCCGGTCGGCCTCGGCATCATGGGCTTCCAGGACTGCCTGCACGTGCTGCGCACGCCGTACGCGTCGCAGGAAGCGGTCGAGTTCGCCGATCGCTCGATGGAAGCGGTTTGCTACTACGCGTACTACGCGTCGACCGAGCTTGCCGAACAGCGCGGCCGCTACTCGAGCTACCGCGGTTCGCTGTGGGATCGCGGCATCCTCCCGCAGGATTCGGTGGCGCTGCTCGCCGAGGCGCGCGGCGGTTATGTCGAGGTCGATTCGAGCGAGTCGATGGACTGGCCCGCGCTGCGCTCGCGTATCTCGACCTACGGCATGCGCAACTCGAACTGCGTGGCGATCGCGCCGACCGCGACGATCTCGAACATCATCGGCGTGTCGGCGTGCATCGAGCCGACCTATCAGAACCTGTACGTGAAGTCGAACCTGTCGGGCGAGTTCACGGTGGTCAACGACTACCTGGTGCGCGACCTGAAGGCGCGCGGCCTGTGGGACGAAGTGATGGTCGCCGACCTGAAGTACTTCGACGGCACGCTGTCGCGCATCGACCGCATCCCGGCCGACCTGCGCGCGATCTACGCGACCGCGTTCGAAGTCGATCCGGTGTGGCTCGTCGAGTCGGCTTCGCGTCGTCAGAAGTGGATCGACCAGGCGCAGTCGCTGAACATCTACATGGCGGGCGCATCGGGCAAGAAGCTCGACGAGATCTACAAGCTCGCATGGCTGCGCGGACTGAAGACCACCTACTACCTGCGCACGATGGCGGCGACGCACGTCGAGAAGTCGACGGTTGCGCACGGCGCGCTGAACGCGGTGAGCTCGGGTCATGACGGCTCGGGTGGCGCGGGCGGCGCGGCAGGCGGCTTCGGCGTGGGCGGCGGCGCGGCGGGTGGTGTGGGCGGCGGCTTCCAGGCTGCTGCAGCGGTCGCAGCGACTGCCGCGGTCGCGCTCGACGCGGCACCCGAAGCGGATGGTCCGGTCTGCATGATGCGTCCGGGCGATCCTGGCTTCGACGAGTGCGAGGCTTGCCAGTAAAGATTGGCAAGCAGCGGGAGCGATGCTTGCTGACTGCACGCGAGGGTCGTAGGTGGTGATCCGCAGGCGGTGAGCGACACGCCCCGTCGATGAAGTAGAAAGCAGGTCGACGAGCGGTGAGCAGTATCGAAGTCTCACCGCTCGTCGATGCAGTGAAGCAATCCAGCCGTTGGCAACACCAGACGATCGCTCGACATGGCATCGCACCTCGACCGCCAACGCTGACGCAACACGCTCGACACGGCTCACCGCCGACTCTCGCGATGCGCGGCTCGTGCGGCATCGATCAGTCCATCGATCAGTGGGCGGATGTCGCGAACGCACTGCGCAATACATATAGATAGAGCAACGAAACGTCGTGTCGAAACGTTGCTCTTCGAGTTCGCGAAGGACCTCGGCAACACATGTTCAACACGCGTTCATCACGCGTCACTCGATGCGTCACTGGATGGGTCACACGCAGCATGTCGAACAAAGTGTTGTATGAACGTAGCAACGCGAATCGAAAACAGGAATTTTCGCGAGTGAACTCTTTTATCGCTCGTGAAAAGATGGTACAAACCGTTCTAAATTGATGGTGACATTTATGCTCAACTGGGATGACGAGGTCACTGCCGTAACTCCCTCGAGCGCGACGCAACCGAACGTGTTGCGCAACGCTGCGGGGTCGGCTGTTGATTCGCAAATCGGAACGCGTTCCGCTCCGCATGCTCCCTCCGCTCAAGAAGTCTTCGCGAACGACGTCGCTGTCGCTCCCGTCGCTCATATTGGCAACGCGGTTGCCAACGCGGCGGCCGCTTCCGAAGCGCGCGTCAATGTCGCCGACAAGCGCATCATCAACGGCCAGACTGACGTCAATCAGTTGGTGCCGTTCAAGTACAAGTGGGCCTGGGAAAAGTATCTGGCGGGTTGCGCCAACCACTGGATGCCGCAGGAAGTGAACATGTCGCGCGACATCGCCCTGTGGAAAGACCCGAACGGGCTGACCGAAGACGAGCGCCGCGTCGTCAAGCGCAACCTCGGCTTCTTCGTGACGGCAGATTCCCTCGCCGCCAACAACATCGTGCTGGGCACCTACCGCCACATCACGGCGCCCGAATGCCGCCAGTTCCTGCTGCGCCAGGCGTTCGAAGAGGCGATCCACACGCACGCTTACCAGTACATCGTCGAGTCGCTCGGTCTGGACGAGGGCGAAATCTTCAACGCGTATCACGAGGTCCCGTCGATCCGCGCGAAAGACGAATTCCTGATTCCGTACATCCACGTGCTGACCGACCCGGCCTTCAAGACCGGTACGCTCGAAGCAGACCAGACGCTGCTGCGCTCGCTGATCGTGTTCGCCTGTGTGATGGAAGGCCTGTTCTTCTACGTCGGCTTTACGCAAATCCTGGCGCTCGGCCGCCAGAACAAGATGACCGGCGCGGCGGAGCAGTACCAGTACATCCTGCGTGACGAGTCGATGCACTGCAACTTCGGCATCGACCTGATCAACCAGATCAAACTCGAAAACCCGCACCTGTGGACGGCCGAATTCCGCGCCGAAATTCGCGCGATCTTCCAGCAGGCGGTCGAGCTCGAATACCGCTACGCCGAAGATACGATGCCGCGCGGCGTGCTCGGCCTCAACGCGTCGATGTTCAAGAGCTATCTGCGCTTCATCTGCAACCGCCGTTGCCAGCAGATCGGTCTCGATCCGCTGTACCCGAACGAGGAAAACCCGTTCCCGTGGATGAGCGAGATGATCGACCTGAAGAAGGAACGCAATTTCTTCGAGACGCGAGTGATCGAATATCAGACTGGCGGTGCGCTTTCCTGGGAGTAAGCCGGGATTCGTATCGCGGATGTATTCATTGATGGGGATGCCGCCGCCTGTGGCCGCGGCGCCCCGGGTTAGGAGCAGAACGGCCTGATGCAAAGCGTGCCCGGTGCCTTGACGGCCCACAAACATGACAGGCACTTTGCGGACCCTTCAGTGGGATGGGCAAACTTCCCCCCGGAAAAAGCCGCTGGCGTCGTTGCCGGCGGCCCGATCAAGCAATTGCCGGCGTCGCCTTGCGACGCCGACCAGATTTGGCGCGCGGTGCCTTCGGGCACGGCGCGCCTTACCGCATTCATTAGCGTAAGCGCGCCGCACCTGCGTACGCCGATGAATAGCCCGCTTCGTAGCGCGCGCCCTGAGAAGCGTCCGCGGGAAGCGGGTTTTGACGAAGGGTGTAGTTTGAACTGACCTCATCTGAAAACCTGAAGGAGAAAATGATGGCAACTGCAAAGAAGGCCGCGGCCAAGAAGCCCGCAGCAAAGAAGACCGCAGCAAAGAAGGCTGCTCCGGCTAAGAAGGCTGCTCCGGCCAAGAAGGTCGCCGCGAAGAAGGTCGCAGTGAAGAAGGTCGCCGCGAAGAAGGTTGCAGCGAAGAAGGTCGCGGCGAAGAAGGCAGCACCGGCGAAGAAAGCCGCAGTGAAGAAGGTCGCGGCGAAGAAGGTTGCAGCGAAGAAGGTCGCGGCGAAGAAGGCAGCACCGGCGAAGAAAGCCGCGGTGAAGAAGGTCGCAGCGAAGAAGGTCGCAGCGAAGAAGGCAGCACCGGCGAAGAAGGCCGCAGCGAAGAAGGCAGCACCGGCGAAGAAGGCCGCGGCGAAGAAGGCCGCTGCCAAGAAGGCGGCGCCTGCCAAAAAGGCTGCAGCCAAGAAAGCTGCACCTGCCAAGAAGGCTGCCGCGAAGAAGGCCGCTGCGCCTGCGAAGAAGGCTGCCCCTGCGAAGAAGGCTGTCGCCAAGAAGGCCGCGCCTGCTCCCGCTGCGCCTGCTGTCTCGAGCGCACCGGCGGCGACGGTGAAGACCGCGCTGAACCCGGCAGCGGCATGGCCGTTCCCGACGGGCAGCCGTCCGTAAGCAGTAGCAGTAAGTCGACACATCGTACGATGTGTCGGATGACCGGGTCGTGCTCGATTTCTTGCGGGCGCCACCCGGTCAATGACCCGTTACCGGTGTGCCGGTGGCGGGTTTTTTTTGCTCGTCGTCCCGAAAAGAAAAAACACGCATGGACCCGTGAGGACCCATGCGTGTGAAGTCGTCGTCGCGGCGCTGAACTACGCGCCGCCGCGCGGGAGGTGCGCTTAGTGTGTGACGCGCGTGACGCCGCCGCTCGACAGCAGCCTCACGCGATCGCCGGCGCGGAAGATTTCGCCGGTAGCAGTTTGGGTGACGGCGCGCATGTCGCCGTTGTCGAGGCGCACGGTGATTTCGATACCGTCGCGCATGGCGACGCGGTTTTCGATTGCATTGCCGGCGACCGCACCGCCGATACCGCCGACGATACCCGTCGCGACCGAGCCACGTCCGCCGCCGATCGTGCTGCCGGCGAGCGCGCCGAGCGCCCCGCCACCGAGTGCGCCGATGCCGATCGGCTGACCGTCGTTCGTGCTGATCCGCACCGCGCGCACGCTCTCCACCGTGGCCATGCGAACCGTCTGTTCACGCTGCGCCTGCGAGGCGGTGAAAACGTCGGGAGAACTGCTGTTGACCGCACACCCCGACATGGCCAGCGAACCGGCGAACAAGGTGACGACGATCAGGCGACTCGATGTTCTCATTCCCAAACTCCCATAGCACGCGATATCAGTGCAGGTCGTATCCGAAGGCCTGCTTGAACCGCTCGTTGATTTCCGCCCGACTGGGCGCGTAGTTTTGCGGGCCTTGATGCTCGATCTTCAGTGCGCCCATCAGGCTGGCGAGACGGCCGGTCGTGGCCCACCCGAGACCCTTCTCGATACCGTAGAGCAAGCCGCCGCGAAACGCGTCGCCGCAGCCGGTGGGATCGAGCACCTGCCTGGCCGTGACCGCCGGAATCTCTTCGATACCGCCGCCGTGATGGATCTGCGCACCCTTCTCGCCGAGCGTGATGATCAGCGCGTCGACCTTGCCGGCGATCTGTTCGATCGACCAGCCGGTCTTGTTGCTCACCAGCGCGGCTTCGTAATCGTTGACCGCTACATAAGTAGCAAGTTCAATGATGCGCCGCAGCGTCTCGCCGTCGAACAGCGGCAAGCCCTGGCCCGGATCGAAGATGAACGGCACGCCTGCGGCGGCAAGCTGTTCGGAGTGCTGGACCATGCCGTCATAGCCGTCCGGCGCGACGATGCCGAGCGTCAGGCCCGCCACTTCGTCGGCGCGGTTCTGATGCGACTGCATCATCGCGCCCGGATGGAAAGCGGTGATCTGGTTGTTCTCGAGGTCGGTCGTGATCATCGCCTGCGCCGAGTAGGTGTCGGGCACGACGAGCACGTTTTCCGTCGACAGGCCGAGCTGCGCGAGCCGGTCCAGATAGAGCCGTGCGTCGACGGCGCCGATCGCGCCCATGATGCGTGCGTCGCCGCCGAGCAGATTCAGCGCATAGGCGATGTTGCCCGCGCAGCCGCCGAACTCGCGACGCATGGTCGGCACGAGAAAGCTTACGTTCAGGATGTGGACCTGCTCCGGCAGGATGTGCTCCCGAAAGCGGCCTTCGAAGGTCATGATGTTGTCGTACGCGAGCGAGCCGCAGATGAGCGTAGCCAAGGCGAGCGTTCCTGTATGAAAGCGGTGGGAAGAGACGCGCCGCGCCGACAGCGCCGCGCGCGAGGCGCGGCGCCGTGGTTCGCGCGCGAGAGGGCTTACTTCAGCGCGGCGAGTGCTGCGTCGTAGTTCGGCTCGTTCTTGATCTCGCCGACCAGCTCGGCGTGCACGACCTTGTCGTTTTCGTCGAGCACGACGACCGCGCGCGCGGTCAGGCCGGTCAGCGGACCGCTCGTCACGTCGACGCCGTACGCTTGCGCGAACTCATGGCCGCGGAACGTCGACGCGGTCACCACGTTCTCGATGCCCTCGGTCGTGCAGAAGCGCGACGCCGCGAACGGCAGGTCGCCCGACACGACGATGACGGCCGTGTTGCCGAGCTTCGCGGCGGCTTCGTTGAACTTGCGCGTCGACGTCGCGCAGGTCGGCGTGTCGAGACTCGGGACGATGTTGAGCACCTTGCGCTTGCCGGCGAAGTCGGCGAGCGTCAGCGGCTTCAGGTCTCGGCCGATCAGCGAGAATGCGGCGGCCTGCTGGCCGACCGACGGGAACGTGCCGCTTACTTCGATCGGGTTGCCACCCAGCGTGACTTGACTCATGTGTTGTGCTCCGGAAAGGGCGTCAGTGATGACAATGATGCGCCCGCTCGGGAGCGGGCGCGCGAGGGTGCGTTACGGATAAAAAATCTGTACGCGAAAATTGGAGGCAATCGCGCTGCCGGTGTCGAGGTGCACGATCATCGTCTGCGTCGCGTGCGCGGGCAGGCCGGACGCGATCACGGTGCCGGGCGGCACGTAATCCTGCGGCCACAGCACGCGCCGCACGGCGACGTTGTTCTGATCGTCGAGCAGCGTGAGTTCGATCGCGGGGTAGGCGAGCGCGATGTTCAGGCGGTTGTGCAGCGGCATCTTCAACTCGAGCTTGTGCGGGCCGTCGATCTGCCGCAGATCGGAGGGCTCGACCAGCAGGCCTTCGAGGTCGTGCGGCGGCGTCAGCTGACAGCCGAGATGCGCGCAGGCCTGCGCGTACAGGATCTGCGAGCGCGGCAGGTTGACCATCACGGTCTCGCGTTGCCACCACGCGAGTTGCGCGAGCAGCGCAATGACGAGCAGCGCGGCGAGCACCACACCGGCGACGATCCAGCCGACGCGTCCGGCGTCCACCGGGCGGGTTTCGCGCACGACCGGGAACGGATCGTCGCCATCGCTGACGGGCGGATTGACCGAGAATGGCTCGCCGCTCGATGGGGCGAGCGACGGACCGCCCGGCGGGCGCGGGCCGCCGGGACCGCCGGCGCCCGAAGCACCTGCGGCACCCATGCCTGCGGCGGCGCCGAAGCCGCCCACGCCCCCACCGACCGGGCCGAAGTGCGGCTCGTTGTCGGGCATGCCATGCAGACTTGCTGGTTCGCGCAGCGCCGGTTCATCGAGCGTGGACGGCTCCGGGCGTTCGATCTTGTGCCAGACGCGCGGCGCTTCGTCTTCGACTCGCGGTGGGGGAGCAGGCGCGGTGGGCGGGACGACAGGTGGTTCATCGACCGCGTTGTCGGCGGGATAGGCGAAGGGTTCGAGCGGCGCGTCGGCCAGCGTCGGCTCATCGTCCGCGGGTAGCGGTGCCGTGAAAGCGCCGGCGCGCAATTCCGGTTCGGTCGCCTGGCGAGGAGTGCCCGATGTGACGGGTGCGTGCTCGTTGCCGCCAAGCGGCAGCGGCGCGAGCGGCACGCTGCTCGCGTGGTCGCGCAAACGGGCATCGAGCGTGCTGCGGGAAATGCTGGTGGAGTCTTGTTCCGAAGCCGGCGCCCATGGGTCCCACGCGACCCCGCTGAAGTCCGGGTTGGGTTGCCGCACACCCGACAGCGCTTCGATTGCCGCCGCGGCGGCAACCGGTTTGGCCGTGGAAAAATCGCCGCCTTCGGAGACGTCGAACAGACTGCTCGACGCGTCGAAGACTTCCTGGCAATGCCCGCACCGCACGAGGCCGCGGCGCTGCGCAAGCTGCGCCGGTTGCAGAAGGAAGACAGTTTCGCAGAAGGGGCAACGCGTCGCCAGGTGCATATCGAGCCGTTAAGCCTGAGGCCGTTAGGTTGACAATACGCCTTATTCTAATTGCTTTCGCGGCGCGTTCCGGCGAGGCACACCCAACCTTCATGTTCGCGCCACACGCTGATATCGATCCAGCGCGCGTAGACCTGCGCGACCTCCTCGGCCTGGCGGGCGAGAATGCCCGACAGCGCGATGTGGCCGCCCGGCTTCACCTTCGACGACAGCATCGACGCCATCAGCTTGAGCGGATTGGAGAGAATGTTCGCGACCACGACGTCGAATTCGCCGGCCGGACAGGCGTCGGGCAGGCCATAGGTGACTTCGGCGTGATTGCGTTCGCTATTGTGACGCGCCGATTCGACCGCCTGCGGATCGATATCGATGCCGATCACCGGATCGGCGCCGCACTTCTTCGCGAGAATCGCGAGGATGCCCGAGCCGCAGCCGTAGTCGAGCACGGACTGGCCGGGCTTGATCGACTGCTCGATCCACTCCATGCACAGACGCGTGGTGGGGTGGCTGCCGGTGCCGAACGCGAGACCCGGATCGAGTTCGAGCACGAGCGCCTCGGGGTCCGGCGCATCGTGCCACGACGGCACGACCCAGATGCGCTCGCCGATCTGGATCGGATCGAACTGCGACTGCGTGAGCCGCACCCAGTCCTGCTCCTCGACCTCGCGCACGGTATATGCCGGCGCGGCATCGAGTCCGATCTCGTTGGCCGCGGCGGTTAGCAACACGGCCGGATCGTGTTCCGGCGCGAGCAGCGCGATCACGCGCGAATGCTGCCATGCCGTGCGATCCGGCGTGAGGCCGGGCTCGCCGAACAGCGGCTGCTCGTCGGGCGTGTCGGCGTCGGCGTCTTCGACCGACACCGACAGCGCGCCCAGCTCGAGCAGCGCGTCGGACAACTCCTCCGCGTGCTCGCGCGCCAGTTCGGCAACCAGTTCCCGATAGCTCATGACTTACGCTTCTTCCGCGACCTGCTGACGCGCGGCCAGCCGGTTTTCGAGGTAGTGGATGCTGGTGCCGCCTTCGACGAACTTCGCGTCGAGCATCAGCTCACGGTGCAGCGGGATGTTGGTCTGAATACCTTCGACCACCATTTCCGACAGCGCGATGCGCATCCGCATGATCGCCTGTTCGCGCGTGGCGCCGTAAGCGATCAGCTTGCCGATCATCGAATCGTAGTTCGGCGGCACGAAATAACCATTGTAGGCGTGCGAATCGACGCGGATGCCGGGACCGCCCGGCATATGCCACGAGGTCAGGCGTCCCGGTGACGGCGTGAACTTGAACGGATCTTCGGCGTTGATCCGGCATTCGATCGCATGGCCGCGGAACTGGATGTCGCGCTGACGGAACGTGAGCTTCTCGCCGGCCGCGATGCGGATCTGTTCCTGCACGATGTCGACACCGGTGATCAGTTCGGTCACCGGATGCTCGACCTGCACGCGCGTGTTCATTTCGATGAAGTAGAACTCGCCGTTCTCATACAGGAACTCGAAGGTGCCCGCGCCGAGATAGCCCATCTTCTTGCACGCGTCCGCGCAACGATCGCCGATACGGTCGATCAGGCGACGCGCGATGCCCGGCGCCGGCGCTTCCTCGATCACCTTCTGGTGACGGCGTTGCATCGAGCAGTCGCGCTCGCCGAGCCACACGGCGTTCTTGAACGAGTCGGCCAGCACCTGGATTTCGATGTGCCGCGGGTTCTCGAGGAATTTCTCCATGTAGACCTGCGGGTTGCCGAACGCGCGGCCGGCTTCCTCGCGGGTCATGATGACCGCGTTGACGAGCGCCGCTTCCGTGTGGACCACGCGCATGCCGCGGCCGCCGCCGCCGCCAGCCGCCTTGATGATGACCGGATAGCCGACCTGGCGGGCGATCTTTACGATCTCCTTCGGATCGTCCGGCAGCGCGCCTTCCGAACCCGGCACGCAAGGCACGCCGGTCTTGATCATGGTCTGCTTGGCCGTGACCTTGTCGCCCATCATGCGGATCGTTTCCGGACGCGGGCCGATGAAGGTAAAGCCGGACTGCTCGACGCGCTCGGCGAAGTCGGCGTTCTCCGACAGGAAGCCGTAGCCGGGGTGGATCGCTTCGGCGTCGGTGACTTCGGCCGCGCTGATCAGCGCGGGCATGTTCAGATAGCTCAGATTCGACGGTGCAGGGCCGATGCAGACCGCCTCGTCGGCGAGCTTCACGTACTTGGCTTCCTTGTCGGCTTCCGAATAGACGACGACCGTCTTGACGCCGAGCTCGCGGCAGGCGCGCTGGATACGAAGTGCGATCTCGCCACGATTGGCAATGAGGATTTTTTCAAACATAGCGGGTTTTCGACTCATCAATGGGCGCCGGGTCGGTCACGACACTGGCTGCCGCAGAGGATCGGTCGCGCGCCTCGGGACGTGCGGCGCGCGGGCGGCAAATAGTGCGTGCCGCGTTAGCCGACCACGAACAGCGGTTGGCCGTATTCGACCGCCTGGCCGTTTTCGACGAGGATTTCCTTGACCACGCCGGACTTGTCCGACTCGATCTCGTTGAGCAGCTTCATCGCTTCGATGATGCAGATGGTCTGGCCTTCCTTGACCGTGTCGCCGACCTGCACGAACGGATCGGCGCCCGGCGACGGCGCGCGGTAGAACGTGCCGACCATCGGCGAGGTAACGACGTGACCCTGCGGCGCGGCGGCCGGCGCGGCCGGAGCGCCCGCGGGGGCTGCCGGTGCTTCGACAGCGCCGAACGGTGCCGGTTGTGCGAATTGCGGTACGGCGTATGAGGCGGACGGTTGGACGTAAACCGGCGGCGCATTCTTGACGATGCGGACCTTGCCTTCGCCCTCGGTCACTTCGAGTTCGGAAATACCGGACTCCGAGACGAGGTCGATCAGAGTTTTGAGTTTACGTAGATCCATCAGGTTGCCCCTTTCAATGCGTAGTGTGCCGGCGTGTGCAAGTCGCAGTAGCCGGCTCAAATTGGACGTGTTTGGATTCAGCCGCGCGACGACCCGGCCGCGAGCCGGTCGAGCGCGAATTCGAGCGCGTAGAGATACCCCTTCCAGCCGAGGCCGCAAATGACGCCCTCAGCCTGGTCGGAGAAATACGAGTGATGCCGGAACGGTTCGCGGCGATGCACGTTCGACAGATGAATCTCGACGAACGGGATGCCGACCCCCGCCAGTGCGTCGCGAATGGCCACGCTCGTGTGTGTGTACGCGGCGGGATTGATCAGGATGAAATCGGTTTGCTCGGTGCGGGCCGCCTGAATACGGTCGACCAGCGCGCCTTCGTGATTGCTCTGAAACGACGCGAGCTCGACGCCTGCGTCGGCTGCCCGGTCCGCCAGCGCCTGATCGATCTGCGGCAGGGTCACGCGACCGTAGACCTCGGGTTCCCGGCTGCCGAGAAGATTGAGGTTGGGTCCGTGCAGTACCAGCAGTCGCGTCATGGTCGCTTCTTTTTCCGTGGAATTGCGCGCACTTTAGCGCTGATTAGAGAAACTTGTCTAGTTTCGCGCGCGTACGCGGCGACGGCCGGCGCGGGCCGCCGCGCAGCCTTGGGTCCAACTTCACTCAAATTCGGGGATTATCCGCGTATTTTTGCTCGTTCTGCACGGAATCGCATGCCAAAAAGCGCAGCGTGGGAAATGGGAAATTTACAGCGCGTCGAGCGTCTGACGCAGCGCCGTCGGGTCGATCTGGCCCAATTTTGTCGAGCGGATGTTGCCTTTTGCGTCGATCACGACGGTAAACGGCAAACCGCCCGCATTGTTGCCGAACGCGCGCGCGAGGTCGGCGCCGCCGAAGCCGGTCACGTAGACGGGGTACGCGACCTTGACCTTCTGCAAGAAGGTCTGGATGTTCTTTTCCGAGTCGACGCCGAGGCCGACGAACTGGATGCCTTTCTTCGCGTACTCGCGCTGGATCTGCGACAGCGCCGGCATTTCCTCGACGCACGGAGCGCACCACGACGCCCAGAAGTTGACGACGATCGGGTGGCCCTTGAGCAGGCTCAGCGACTGCGGTTTGCCGTCGACGTTCGTGACCGGCGCGGTCCACAGTTGCTGCACGGGACTCGCAGAGGTGGCAGGCTGCGCCCCGGCCTGCGCCGCGTACGCGACGTCGGAACCGCGATTGAGCCAGTGATTGGCCAGTACGCCGCCGCCCACGGCAATCAGCGCGACGACCGCGCCCGCCAGCATACGTCTCGTGTTCATCGTGCTCCGTTCTGTCTGATCAATTGGTGAAGGACGGCACTTCGTCGCCGTCGAGCAGCGCCTGCACCGCCGGCAAATTGGCCCGCGCCGTGCGGCCGCGCGCGTCGGCGCGTACCGCGCCACGCAGGTCGTCGGTTTCGTACAGCGCGACGTGGATGCCGACCGGCTCGGCGTTGCGCTCGCCCGCGGGGCGCCACAGAAAGCTCAGCGTCTCCACGTAGCCGCGGCCCGCGAAGTGGCGCGTTTCCGACACGTCGTACTGGATGTTTGCATTGAGCATGTAGATCGCGACTTCCTTCGGGTTGTCGCAAAACACCTGCAGATGCACATCCGAATGCTCGCCGGCCGTACCGCCGAGCACCGCGCCCGTCAGATACGGATTGAACGGCGCGAGCCGCTCCATCCAGTCGACCGCGATCATGCGCAGGCGCCGCAGCAGCGCCGGCTGGCTGTCGCTCTGGAACAGCGACTGATATTCGCGGATTTCTTCTTCGATCTGATCGTTGTCCGGCAGCCATTCGCCGGCAACACGAGTCTCGCCGACGACTTGCCGGGCCGCCTTGCGCTTCGCGCTGGCGTAATCCAGGCCGTCTTCGGCAATCAGGCGTGCCGCCGCGATTGCGATTTCCTCGCGCACGCGCTGCGGATCGAAATGTGATTTGCGAACCATCCTTGCATGATACTCGATCGAGCCTGCGACGCGGTTCGGCGGCCCGCACGGGGCGGCGCCGGGCGTGGCCGGCAGGGGGCAGCGCGCGTCGCGTCGGTTACAATAGGCGTCCTTTGCAGACGGTCGTTCCGACCGTCCTGTGGCTCTCTCATCCCTCGCAAGAAACGCCCCCGCGGCACGACAGGCTTATGCATATCCACATCCTCGGCATCTGCGGCACCTTCATGGGCGGTCTCGCGGTGCTCGCGCGCAATGCGGGCCACACGGTGACCGGCTGCGACGCCGGCGTCTATCCGCCGATGAGCACGCAGCTCGAGGCGCAAGGCATCGGTCTGATCGAGGGTTATGACGCGGACCAACTGAACGGCCTGAACGCGGATCTATTCGTAATCGGCAACGTGGTCACGCGCGGCAACCCGCTGATGGAAGCGATTCTGGACCGCGGCCTGCCGTACGTGTCCGGTCCGCAGTGGCTCGGCGAGCACGTGCTGAACGGCAAATGGGTGCTGGCCGTGGCCGGCACGCACGGCAAGACCACCACGAGCTCGATGCTGACCTGGCTGCTTGAAGACGCGGGCCTGAACCCCGGCTTCCTGATCGGCGGTGTGCCGCTCAATTTCGGCGTGTCGGCGCGGCTCACCGATTCGAGCTTCTTCGTGATCGAAGCGGACGAATACGACACCGCGTTCTTCGACAAACGCTCGAAGTTCGTCCATTACCGCCCGAAAACGGCGGTGCTGAACAATCTAGAATTCGATCACGCCGACATCTTCCCTGATCTCGCCGCGATCGAAACGCAGTTCCATCATCTGATCCGCACGGTGCCACGCCTCGGCCGCGTCGTCACGAACGGCCGCGAGGACGCGCTCGAGCGCGTACTGACGCGCGGCTGCTGGAGCGAGGTCGAGCGCTTCGGCGTCCAGGGCGGCTGGGAGATCCAGGCGGCGGAGCAGGGCGTGCCCGTCGACGAACGCTTCGCCGTCTATCACAACGGCGAGCGCGTCGGCGTGGTCGACTGGCAGGTGCAGGGCGAGCATAACCGCCTGAACGCGCTCGCCGCGATCGCCGCCGCGCGCCATGTCGGCGTGCCGCCCGCGCAGGCCGCGAAGTCGCTGTCCGGCTTTCGCAACGTGAAGCGCCGCATGGAAGTGCGTGGCAGCGTCGAGGGTGTGACCGTGTACGACGACTTCGCGCATCACCCCACCGCGATCGAGACGACGGTGGCCGGCCTGCGCGCGCGGGTCGGCCGCGACAACACGCGAATCCTTGCGGTGCTGGAACCACGCTCGAACACGATGAAGCTCGGCGTGATGAAAGCGCAACTGCCGGCGAGCCTCGCCGACGCCGATCTCGTGTTCGGCTACGGCGCGCCGAGCGGGCGCGACGCGCTCGGCTGGAACCTCGGCGAAGCGCTCGCGCCGCTCGACGGCAAGGCGCAGGCGTTCGACAACCTCGACGCGCTCGTGAAGGCGGTGGTCCACGCGGCGCGCCCCGGCGACCAGATTCTGGTGATGAGCAACGGCGGCTTCGGCGGCGTGCATCAGAAACTGCTCGACGGTCTTTCGACGCGAGGCGCGTCGTGATTCTGTATCTGCACGGTTTCCGTTCGTCGCCGAATTCGTTCAAGGCGCGCCTGCTCGCGGCGCGTCTCGCCGAGCTGGGTCGCGCCGACGAGTGGTGCTGCCCGATGCTGCCGGTGTCGCCGTTCGAAACCGTGGCGCTCGCCGAATCGCTGGTTGCCGACGCACGCGCGAAGGGCGATGCGCGGCAGGTGACCGTGGTCGGCAGTTCGCTCGGCGGCTACTTCGCCACCCATCTGGCCGAAAAACACGGCTGGCCGGCCGTGCTGCTGAACCCGGCGGTCGTGCCGCAGCGCGACCTGAGCGCGTATCTCGGCGAGCAGCCGTTGTGGCACGGTGGCGGCAGCATCGTCGTCGAGCCGCATCATCTGGATGAATTGCGCGCGCTCGGCGTGGCGTCGATCACGCAGCCCGAACGCTATTATTTGATGGCAGCCACCGGCGACGAAGTGCTCGACTACCGCGAAATGCTCGCGCACTATCCGGGCGCGCGCACCACGCTGATCGAGGGCAGCGACCACGCGATCAGCGAGTTTGCGCAGTATCTCGACGACGTGCTGGCCTTTTGCGATGCCGAATATGTCGAGCCGCCGGCGCCGCGCGCGGCGGCCTGACGGCATGCAAGGGCGGCGGCACCGAACCCTGCCAGGACGTCAGTCAGAGAGGCACACCGACCGCCACCGCTGGTCGCAAGATTCAACCCGCTGGCACGCGCAGTGCGCGCCGCGGATTCACTATCACGAACAGGTTGCCGTGCCGCGCATGCAGTGATCGATCGCCACAAGGCGTCGGGCGCGACGGCAGACGCAAGTCAGAACGAGAGTATTGAGTGAACGTCTTCTTCGAGGAATCGGGCAGTTTCAAGGCCGGCAGCGTGCTGTCGCGCCAGGGCGACGCGTTTCAGGTCGAGTTGCCGGGCGGGCGGCGCGCGAAGGTGCGCGCGAAGGATGTGCTGATCGAGTTCGAGAAGCCCACCGCGGCCGAACTGATGCAGCAGGCCGACGCGTTGGCGCAAGAGTTCGATCTGGACTTCCTGTGGGAATGCGCGCCGGACGATGAATTCCCGTTCGCGACGCTGGGCGCCGAATACTTCGGCGCGAGCTTCGGCGCGATCGAGCGCGCGGCGCTGGTGCTGCGCATGCACGGCTCGCCGGTGTACTTCCGCCGCAAGGGCCGCGGCATGTACCAGCGCGCGCCGCAAGAGCAACTGAAGATGGCGCTCGCGGGCCTCGAGCGCAAGCGTCAGCAGGCGCTCGTGCAGGCGCAGTACGAGGAAGAGCTGAAGGCAGGCCGTCTGCCTGAAGCGTTCGCGGGCGGCAAGGGGCTCGCGCTCCTGACGAAGCCCGACAAGAACACGATCGAGTACAAGGCGCTCGAGGGCGCCGCGGCCGCGCGCGGCATCTCGCAGGCGCGGCTGATGCTCGAATGCGGCGCGATCGCGTCGCCGCGCGCGCTGCACGAAGCGAAGTTCCTGTCCGAATTCTTCCCGCACGGCACCGGCTTCCCGTCCGTCGCGGCCGCGAACGTGCCAGACGATCTGCCGCAGGCGGACGTCGAGGCGTTCTCGATCGACGATATCACCACGACCGAAATCGACGACGCGTTCTCGGTCGAGCATCTGGCCGACGGCCGTGTGCGCATCGGCGTGCACATCGCCGCGCCGGCGCTCGGCATCCAGCGTGGCGACGACGTCGATGCGATTGCGCGCGCGCGTCTGTCGACGGTCTACATGCCCGGCGACAAGATCACGATGCTGCCCGACAGCGTTGTCGACACCTTCACGCTTGCCGAGGGTGGGTATCGGCCGGCGCTGTCGCTGTACGTGATCGTCAATCGCGAGACGCAGGAGATCGTCGCGAGCGAAACGCGCGCCGAGCGCGTGTTCGTGAAGAACAATCTGCGCCACAACACGCTCGACGAAATCGTCACCGAGAAGGCGCTCGCCGAGGGCACCGGCGAGTATCCGCACAAGGACGATATCGCCGTGCTGTGGCCGTTCGCGCAAGCGCTGTTCGAAAAGCGCCAGACCGCGCGCGCCGGCTACGGCCTGCGCCGCGAAGTGCAGCGCAATACCGACTTCAATTTCTACGTCGACGGCGAGCACGTCACGATTACGCCGCGTCGGCGCGGCTCGCCGCTCGACACGATCGTCGCCGAGCTGGCGATTCTCGCGAACTCGTCGTGGGGCGGGTTCCTGCACGATCACGGCGTGCCGGGCATCTATCGCACGCAGCGCGCGTTCGGCGTGCCGAGCGGCCCGAAGCGCACGCGCATGCAGACCAACGCCGCGCCGCACGAAGGGCTCGGCGTCACGCAGTACGCGTGGAGCACGTCGCCGCTGCGCCGCTACGTCGACCTCGTGAATCAGTGGCAGCTGATCGCGTGCGTGCAGCATGGCGTGACCGCCAAGCTCGCCGCGCCGTTCAAGCCGAAGGACGCCGATCTGTTCGCGGTCGTGCAAGGCTTCGACGACACCTACACCGCGTACGCCGACTATCAGCGTCGCATGGAGTACTTCTGGTGTTTGCGCTGGCTCACGCAGGAAAACCGCAAGCAGGTGGTCGCGTCGGTCGTGAAGGGCGATCTCGTGCGTCTCGAGGAAATTCCGCTGCTGCTGCACGTGCCGGGCCTCGGCGTGCATGCGCGCGGCACGCGTTTGCAGATGGAAGTCATGTCGATCGATGAACTGACGATCGAAGCGTCGGTGCGTCTGTTGCACGTGCTCGATGCACCGACCGTGACGAGCGGCGCCGAAGCCGAAGAAGGCGAGGACGAGAGCGAGGAAGAGTTGCTCGACGCATCCGATGACAGCGCCGAAAGCGAAGCGGAAGCTGAAGCGGAAGCGGAAGCCGAAGCCGACGGCGGCAATCCCAACGACAACCCCAGCGCAGACGAATCCGCGGCGACCGGCGACGGCAATGACGCCGCGAACAACGCCGACAACGACCAACACGTCACGGAGCCGGGACGATGAGCGGCAACCCAACGCGCGAGCGCTACGCGGTCATCGGCAACCCCGTCGGGCATAGCAAGTCGCCGTTCATCCACGGCCGCTTCGCCGCGCAAACCGGCGAGCCGGTCGAGTACGGTCATCTGCTCGCGCCGCTCGACGCGTTCGTGCCGCACGTGCGCGCGTTCATCGAAGCGGGCGGACGCGGCCTGAACGTGACCGTGCCGTTCAAGCTCGACGCGCATGCATTCGCGAACACGCTGTCGCCGCGCGCGGCGGCGGCCGGCGCGGTGAACACGCTGCGGGTCGACGCCGACGGCATCTACGGCGACAACACGGACGGCGTCGGCCTCGTGCGCGACATCGAGGTGAATCTCGGCGTGTCGCTGAAGGGCGCGCGCATCCTGCTGCTCGGCGCCGGCGGGGCCGCGCGCGGTGTCGTGCTGCCGATGCTCGAGCGCGCACCGCATACGCTGACGATCGTCAATCGCACGGCGCAGAAGGCCGAAGCGCTGGTCGACCAGTTCGCGCAGGCTGCCAGCGGCGCGCACTGCCGTCTGACCGGCGGCAGCGCGCGCGCGATCGAAGCGGGCCAGTACGACGTGATCGTCAACGCGACCGCGGGCAGCCTCGATGCGTCGCTGCCCGAGTGCGACGATTGCGCGTTCGGCAACGGCACGCTCGCCTACGACATGATGTACGGCGCGCATCCGACCATCTTCATGCAGCACGCGGCGAAACTCGGCGCGCGCGGCGCCGACGGACTCGGCATGCTGGTCGAGCAGGCCGCCGAATCGTTCCATGTGTGGCGCGGCGTGCGTCCGGACAGTGCGCCGGTGCTCGCCGAATTGCGCGCGCTGCTGACGGCGCCGTCGCCCGCGTAACGTCGGCGCGCGGATAGCACGCACCATGACAGCGACGCGGCGCGCCAGCGGTTCGCGCGGCCAGTCCGGCCCGCTGCGCTGGCTCGCCTGGTTGACCGCGGTCGTGGCCATCGCCTGGCTCGCGACGCAGGCGTACTACTTCGCGCAGATCGCAATCTGGAACGTCGTCAATCCGCGCTCGACCGCGTTCATGCGCTCGGACGCATGGCGTCTGTCGCAGGACCGGCCGGATCTGTCGGTGCAGCGAACGTGGGTGCCGTACGATCAGATTTCGCGCAACCTGAAGCGCGCGATCATCGCGTCCGAAGACGCGAACTTCGTCAACAACAAAGGCTACGAAACCGACGCGATCCTGCAGGCGTGGGAGCGCAACAAGGCGCAAGGCCGGATCGTGCGCGGCGGCTCGACGATCTCGCAGCAGCTTGCGCGCAACCTGTTTCTGTCGCGCGAGAAAAGCTATATCCGCAAAGGCCAGGAGCTGATCATCACGTGGATGCTCGAAACGCTGATGGACAAGCAGCGCATCTTCGAGATCTATCTGAACTCGGTCGAATGGGGCAGCGGCGTGTACGGCGCCGAGGCGGCCGCGCAGTACTACTTCAAGACCTCGGCGAGCAAGCTCACGGCCGCGCAGTCGGCGCGGCTCGCGGTGATGCTGCCACGCCCCAGGTATTTCGATGAACACAGAAATTCGGCATATCTCACGCAACGCGCGCGCGTGATTGCGCGGCGGATGGGCGCGGCTGAATTGCCGGATTGAAAGAGCCCTCGATCCGTTGTCCTGCTTCGAAGCCCGCCTCGCGCGGGCTTTTTTCGTCAGCAGACCGCGACCGCGACAGTTCGCTAAACACTCGATCGCCCACTAAAATCTCACTATATGGACTCAACATTCACATATTGGTGATTCTCAAAAGTCGCCCTACAATCCAAGCCAACATGCATCGCGAGTCGGCGCCCCAGCGCGCCGAAACAGCGAACAGCGACAGAAAAAAACCGGAGACGAGACCGACCATGTCTGGCAGCCAACCACAGCAGCCGCGCGAGCGCGGCGCCGCGCCCGTTTCCGCCCTGTTCTCCGGCCCCGCGCGCTAAGCGCAGAAACCATCCGAAGGCGAATCGCCATGAACAAAGCGATGCCCACTCCCGCCGCCAGCGCGACCGAGGCCGCGCAGGGCTCGAACGGCGGGCCGAACAGCGCCGCGAATCCGGCGCTGAATTCCGCGCCGCGCGAGGCTTCAGCCGTCACCGCCAATGTCGCCGCCAGTGCGTCCGCTACCGCGAGGGCGTCGCGCCCGGTTGCGCGCGCGGCGACCGTCGACGGTCTCGGGCTGCCGGTCACGCTGCTGGAAATCACGCCGCAGCAGGCCGGCACGCAGACGCTGTTGCGCGGCCTTGCGATTCTCGAGGCGGCCGCGGCCGGTGTGCGCGATCTGCGCAGCTTCGGCGCCGCGCTCGGCACGACCCGCAGCACCACGCACCGGCTCGTCAGCAGCCTCGTGCAGGCGCGCTATCTGCGCCAGGTGCAGGGCGGCTATCTGCTCGGGCCGAAGCTGATCGAGCTCGGCACGATCGCGCTCGAACAGATGCCGCTGACGGCCGTCGCGCGTGCGCACCTCGAGTCGCTGGCCGAGCAGACGCTCGACACGATCCACCTCGGCGTGCGCGACGGCGACGACGTGCTGTACATCGACAAGATCCCCGGCACGCGCGGCCTCGAAATGCGCTCGCGCGTCGGCCATCGGATGCCGCTCGCGTCGACCGGCATCGGCAAGGCGATGATGCTCGACCTCGCGGCGGACGCATGGCAGTCGCTGTTCGACGCGTCGCGCCGCGCGCTCGCAGGCGTCAGCTTCAAGCCGGACAACCGCCCCGATGCGCCGACCTTCCTGCAGCGCATGACGAACTACGCGGCCGGCGGCTACACGTTCGATCTCGAAGAGAACGAAGCGGCGATCCGTTGCGTCGCGGCGCCGGTGCGCGATGCGTCGGGCGCGATCGTCGCGGCGTTGTCGGTGGCCAGCACGATTCCCTATATGCCGCTCGAACGGATGGACGAACTGATTCCGGTCGTGCAGCGCGAGGCGCGCGCGATTTCGGAAGAACTCGGTTGGCGCGCACCGCGACCGGCCACGCGCAGGATCAAGCGATGAAACAAGCGGGCACCGCCACGCCGGCGAACCACCGGGCGCCCGCCGCGCCCACCTCGGGCGTGAAGCCGGACGCGACCGCCGCCGTCGATACCGCCGCCGTCGATACCGCCGCCGTCGATTTCACGCACGCCGCGCTGATCGCGCTCGACTGGGGCACGACGTCGCTGCGCGCCTATCTGTTCGACGCGCACGGCCGCGTGCTGGCGACGCGCGCATCGACGTCCGGCATCATGAATCTGCCGCGTAGCGCGGCCGAGGGCGGCTTCGACGCCGCGTTCGACGACGCCTGCGGCGCATGGCTCGACCATGCGCGCGGCGTGCCGGTGATCGCGGCGGGGATGGTCGGCAGCGCGCAGGGCTGGCTCGAAGCGCCGTATGTCGAGACACCCGCGAACGCCGATGCGCTGGTGGCCGGTATCGTCCGCGTGCAGACCGCGCGCGGCGCGACGCTGCATATCGTGCCGGGCGTGCTGCAACGCGGTGAATTGCCGAACGTGATGCGCGGCGAGGAGACGCAAATTTTCGGCGCGCTCAGCGCGGACGCGGACGGCGCGCACGACGCGAACTCGGTCGACAGCAACACCCGCTCGCTGATCGGCCTGCCCGGCACGCACGCGAAATGGGCGGTCGTGCAGGCGGAGCGCATCGAGCGTTTTCATACGTTCATGACCGGCGAGGTGTTCGCCGCGCTGCGCGAGCACACGATTCTCGGCCGCACGATGGTCACGCCCGATCGCCCGGATACCGAAGCATTTCTGCGCGGCGTGAACATCGCGCGCGAGCAGGGCCAGGCAGGCGTGCTCGCGACCGTGTTCAGCACGCGCACGCTCGGCTTGACCGGCGCGCTGTCGAGCGAGGCACAGCCGGACTATCTGTCGGGCCTGCTGATCGGGCACGAACTCACCGGCCTCGAAGCGGTCCTCGCGCAGCAAGGCAGCTCGCTCGCGCAGCAGAGTCTGCGGCTGATCGGCAACGACGCGCTGTGCGAGCGCTACCGCCTCGCGCTCGCGCAATTCGGCTGTCTGCGCGCGGAGCCGGTCAGGCATGCAACCGAACGCGGCCTGTGGCGCGTCGCCGTCGAAGCGGGGCTCGTCCGGCCGTCCGCCCAGGCGGCGCGCGCAGGCTGACCGGCGGCAGAGCCCTTTACGACGCTCACGAAACAAGGAACCGACATGCAACCACACATCAATCTGCCCGCACCGTACATGCCGCACGCGGGTCTGATCGCCGCGTTCGAAGCCTGTCCGCTGATCGCGATCCTGCGCGGCGTCACGCCCGCCGACGCGGCCGATCACGGTCAGGCCCTGTACGAAGCCGGTTTTCGCATCGTCGAAGTACCGCTCAATTCGCCGCAGCCGTTCGACAGCATCTCGGCGATCCGCAAGGTGCTGCCGGCCGACGCGATCGTCGGCGCGGGCACGGTGCTGCATCCGCTGTTCGTGGACGACGTGAAGGCCGCGGGTGGCGAACTGATCGTGATGCCGCACAGCGATCCGGAAGTCGTGATCGCCGCGAAGGCGCGGGGCCTCGCCTGCGCGCCCGGCGTCGCGACGCCGACCGAGGCGTTCATCGCGCTGAAGAACGGCGCGGACGTGCTGAAGATGTTTCCCGCCGAGCAGCTCGGCTGCCAGGTCGTCAAGGCATGGCGCGCGGTGATCGCCGCGCAGGTGCCGCTCGTGCCGGTCGGCGGCGTCACGCCGGACAACATGGGGCCGTTCCTGAGCGTCGGCGCGAACGGTTTCGGCCTCGGCTCGGCGCTGTACAAGCCGGGCCAGAGCGCGGCGGTGACCGCGTCGCATGCGAAGGCGTTCATCAACGGTCTGCGGATCGCCCGCGCGGGCGTGAAGAAATGAACCGGCTCGCCGGCAAAGCCGCTCTCGTGACGGGCGCTGGACGAGGCATAGGCGCGGCGATCGCGCTGGCGTTCGCGCGCGAAGGCGCGGCGGTCGTGCTGGCGGAACTCGACCTCGACCTGGCGCAGCGTACGGCCGCGCAGATCGAGGCAGACGTTGGCGCCGGCGCCGGCGCGCGCGTGCTCGCGATTCAGACTGACGTGACGCAACCCGCGTCGGTGCGGCACGCGGTCAGCGAGGGCGAACGCGCGTTCGGCGCGCTCGACATCCTCGTCAACAACGCGGGCATCAACGTGTTCTGCGATCCGCTGACGATGACCGACGCCGACTGGCGGCGCTGCTTCGCGGTCGATCTCGACGGCGTGTGGAACGGCTGTCGCGCGGTGCTGCCGGGCATGGTCGAGCGTGGCGCGGGCAGCATCGTGAACATCGCGTCGACGCACGCGTTCAAGATCATTCCGGGCTGCTTTCCGTACCCGGTCGCGAAGCATGGCGTGATTGGCCTCACGCGCGCGCTCGGCATCGAGTACGCGCCGCGCAACGTGCGCGTGAACGCGATCGCGCCGGGCTACATCGAAACGCAGCTGACGCACGACTGGTGGAACGAGCAGTCCGATCCGGCCGCCGCGCAGCAGGCGACACTCGATCTGCAGCCGATGAAGCGCATCGGCCGCCCGGAGGAGGTGGCGATGACCGCGGTGTTCCTCGCGTCGGACGAGGCGCCGTTCATCAACGCGAGCTGCATTACCGTCGATGGCGGACGCTCGGCGCTGTATCACGACTGAATTTGCGTCGCCAAAAGACGCACAGAACACCGGACGACGCGCTGGCCGCGTGTGTCAGACCGGTACAAGAAGACGCGGCCGATTACCTTCTCGTTATCAATTAGTCAGGAGACACGCATCATGAAACGAAGAATTTTCCTCACGCTGGCAGCGGCGGCGGCGGGTGTGCTCTTCAACGCACCGGTCGTACAGGCCGCCGATTCGGTCAAGATCGGCTTCCTCGTGAAGCAGCCGGAAGAACCGTGGTTCCAGGACGAATGGAAGTTCGCCGAGATCGCCGCCAAGCAGAAGGGCTTCACGCTCGTGAAGATCGGCGCGCCGTCGGGCGAGAAGGTGATGAGCGCAATCGATAACCTCGCCGCGCAGAAGGCACAGGGCTTCGTGATCTGCACACCCGACGTCAAGCTCGGGCCGGGCATCGTCGCGAAGGCGAAGGCCGACGGCCTGAAGATGATGACGGTCGACGACCGCCTCGTCGACGGCGCGGGCAAGCCGATCGAAGCGGTGCCGCACATGGGCATCTCGGCGTATAACATCGGCAAGCAGGTCGGCGACGGCATCGCGGCTGAAATCAAGAAACGCGGCTGGGACATGAAGGACGTCGGCGCGATCGACGTGACCTACGAGCAGTTGCCGACCGCGCATGACCGCACCACCGGCGCAACCGACGCGCTGGTCGCAGCGGGCTTCCCGAAAGCGAACATCGTCACCGCGCCGCAGGCGAAGACCGACACGGAAAACGCGTTCAACGCCGCCAACATCGCGCTGACGAAGAACCCGCAGTTCAAGCACTGGGTCGCTTACGCGCTGAACGACGAAGGCGTGCTCGGCGCGGTGCGCGCGGCGGAAGGCCGTGGCTTCAAGGCCGACAACATGATCGGCATCGGCATCGGCGGTTCGGAGTCCGCGATGAACGAGTTCAAGAAGCCGCAGCCGACGGGCTTCTACGGCACCGTGATCATCAGCCCGAAGCGCCACGGCGAGGAAACCTCGGAACTGATGTACGCGTGGATCACGCAGGGCAAGGAACCGCCGCTGCTGACGCTGACGACCGGCATGCTGGCGACGCGCGACAACGTCGGCGAAGTGCGCGAGAAGATGGGCCTCGCGTCGAAGTAATCGCAAGACTGGCGGTGGTATGAAGTACACCGCCGGCGCGTCGCTTTCCCTGCCTGGCGCAGGAGACGGCGCGCCGGCGGCGAGAGACGATCTGCGGTAGACAGACGGATCGCGCGCGAAACGCGTACGGTCAACATGAAGCAGCAATATCTTGCATGGGACCGGAGTAAGCGCTAAAGCGCTAACTCCGGTCGACAAGGAGGCGAAGTGTCAGCGACGCTACGTTTTGACAATATCGGCAAGGTTTTTCCAGGCGTGCGTGCGCTCGACGGCGTGTCCTTCGACGTCAACGTCGGCCAGGTGCACGGCCTGATGGGCGAAAACGGCGCGGGAAAATCGACGCTGCTGAAAATTCTCGGCGGCGAGTATCAGCCCGATTCGGGCCGCATGATGATCGACGGCAACGAGGTGCGCTTTCCGAGCGCGGCCGCGTCGATCGGTGCCGGCATCGCGGTGATTCACCAGGAACTGCAGTACGTGCCCGACCTCACGGTCGCGGAAAATCTGCTGCTCGGCCAACTGCCCAATGCGCTCGGCTGGGTCAACAAGCGCGAGGCGAAGCGCTTCGTGCGCGAGCGGCTCGCAGCGATGGGCGTCGCGCTCGATCCGAACGCGAAGCTGCGCAAGCTGTCGATCGCGCAGCGGCAGATGGTCGAAATCTGCAAGGCGCTGATGCGCAACGCGCGCGTGATCGCGCTCGACGAGCCGACCAGCTCGCTGTCGCATCGCGAGACCGAGGTGCTGTTCAAGCTGGTGCGCGATCTGCGCGCCGACAACCGCGCGATGATCTACATCTCGCACCGCATGGACGAGATCTACGAGCTGTGCGACGCGTGCACGATCTTCCGCGACGGCCGCAAGGTCGCGTCGCATCCGACGCTAGAAGGCGTGTCGCGCGACACGATCGTCAGCGAGATGGTCGGGCGCGAAATTTCGGACATCTATAGCTATTCGGCGCGGCCGCTCGGTGAAGTGCGCTTCGCGGCGAAGGCGATCGAAGGTCATCCGC
The DNA here is from genome assembly GCF_014397645.1 of Paraburkholderia sp. 31.1. Classification (NCBI taxonomy): domain Bacteria; kingdom Pseudomonadati; phylum Pseudomonadota; class Betaproteobacteria; order Burkholderiales; family Burkholderiaceae; genus Paraburkholderia; species Paraburkholderia sp. 31.1. Next base: position 181,021 of record NZ_VZQN01000001.1, on the reverse strand, counting down.
TCGCGCAGCCGGCGAGCTTCGAGGTGCGGCGCGGCGAGATCGTCGGCTTCTTCGGACTCGTCGGCGCGGGCCGCAGCGAGCTGATGCATCTGGTGTACGGCGCCGAGCATCGCAACGGCGGCGAACTCATACTCGACGGCAAGCCGATCAAGGTGCGCAGCGCGGGCGAGGCCATCAAGCACGGCATCGTGCTGTGCCCCGAGGATCGCAAGGAAGAGGGCATCGTCGCGATGGCGAGCGTCGCGGAGAACATCAACATCAGCTGCCGCCGTCACTATCTGCGCGCGGGCGTGTTTCTCGATCGCAAGAAGGAGGCGCAGACGGCCGACCGTTTCATCAAGCTGCTGAAGATCAAGACGCCGCATCGGCGGCAGAAGATCCGCTTCCTGTCGGGCGGCAACCAGCAGAAGGCGATTCTGTCGCGCTGGCTCGCCGAGCCCGATCTGAAAGTCGTGATTCTCGACGAACCGACACGCGGCATCGACGTCGGCGCGAAACACGAGATCTATAACGTGATCTATCAGCTCGCGGGGCGCGGCTGCGCGATCGTGATGATTTCGTCGGAATTGCCGGAAGTGCTCGGCGTGTCCGACCGGATCGTCGTGATGCGCCAGGGCCGCATTTCCGGCGAGCTCGCGCGCAAGGACGCGACCGAACAGTCGGTGCTGAGCCTCGCGCTGCCGCAAAGCTCGACCGCGCTGCCTGAAAACGCGAACGCCAACGCCGCCAACCAGAGCGCGTCGCGCGCGGCCTGAACCTTATCCGGACGCGAGTCCGCAACCCGTGGGGAACGGGGAGGAGTATTGAACATGCAAGCCAGAGAAAACCTCGCGCAGCAGACCGCCAAGAGCGCGGCCGACGCGCTGATTCCGCAGACCGGCGACAAGGCCAAATGGTGGCAGCAGATCACCGAATACAGCCTGATCGTGATCTTCATCCTGATGTTCGTCACGATGTCGCTGACCGTCGATCATTTCTTCTCGATCGAGAACATGCTCGGCCTCGCGCTGTCGATCTCGCAGATCGGCATGGTCGCGTGCACGATGATGTTCTGCCTCGCGTCGCGCGACTTCGACCTGTCGGTCGGCTCGACCGTCGCGTTCGCCGGCGTGCTGTGCGCGATGGTGCTCAACGCGACCAACAGCACGGTCATCGCGATCATCGCGGCGGTCGCGGCGGGCGCGGTGATCGGCTTCGTCAACGGCGCGGTGATCGCTTATCTGCGCATCAACGCGCTGATCACGACGCTCGCGACGATGGAAATCGTCCGTGGCCTCGGCTTCATCGTGTCGCATGGGCAGGCGGTCGGCGTGTCGTCGGATACGTTCATCGCGCTCGGCGGCCTGACGTTCTTCGGCGTGTCGCTGCCGATCTGGGTCACGCTGATCTGCTTCATCGTGTTCGGCGTGATGCTGAACCAGACCGTGTACGGCCGCAATACGCTGGCGATCGGCGGTAATCCGGAAGCGTCGCGGCTCGCCGGTATCAACGTGGAGCGCACGCGCGTCTACATCTTTCTGATCCAGGGCGCCGTCACCGCGCTTGCCGGCGTGATTCTCGCGTCGCGTATCACGTCGGGTCAGCCGAACGCCGCCGAAGGCTTCGAGCTGAACGTGATCTCCGCGTGCGTGCTCGGCGGCGTGTCGCTGTTGGGCGGCCGCGCGACGATTTCCGGCGTCGTGATCGGCGTGCTGATCATGGGTACGGTCGAGAACGTGATGAACCTGCTGAACATCGACGCGTTCTATCAGTACCTGGTGCGCGGCGCGATCCTGCTCGCGGCCGTGTTGCTCGACCAGTTGAAGAACCGCGGCTCGCGCGATTGAGTCGCTTTCACCCCATCCCAAGCACATCCAAGCTCATCAAGGAATCGAACGATGTCGTCTCCGGCCAATGCAAACGCCAGCCTCGCTGACACCGCGTACGCGCGCTATCCGAGCCTCGTCGACCGTACGGTGCTGATCACGGGCGGCGCGACCGGCATCGGCGCATCGTTCGTCGAACACTTCGCGGCGCAGGGCGCGCGCGTCGCGTTCTTCGATATCGACGCGAGCGCGGGCGACGCGCTCGCCGACCAGCTCGGCGATTCGAAGCACAAGCCGCTGTTTCTGGCCTGCGATCTGACCGATGTCGACGCGCTGCAAAAAGCGATCGCCGACGTAAAGGCCGCGCTGGGTCCGATCCAGGTGCTCATCAACAACGCTGCGAACGACAAGCGCCATCAGATCGGCGACGTGACGCGCGAGTCGTTCGACGCGGGCATCGCCGTGAACATCCGCCATCAGTTCTTCGCGGCGCAGGCCGTGATGGAGGACATGAAGGCCGCGCGTAGCGGCTCGATCATCAACCTCGGCTCGATCAGCTGGATGCTGAAGAACGGCGGCTATCCGGTGTACGTGATGTCGAAGTCGGCGGTGCAGGGTTTGACGCGCGGGCTCGCGCGCGACCTCGGCCACTTCAATATCCGCGTCAACACGCTGGTGCCGGGCTGGGTGATGACCGACAAGCAGCTGCGCCTGTGGCTCGACGACAACGGCCGCCGCCAGATCAAGGAAGGCCAGTGCATCGACGCCGAGCTGATGCCGGCCGACCTCGCGCGCATGGCGCTGTTCCTCGCCGCCGACGACAGCCGCATGATCACCGCGCAGGACATCGTCGTCGACGGAGGCTGGGCGTGAGCGCCAGCCCGCGCGTGCAACGGGCCACGCTGCTGCTCGACGCGCAATGCGAGCTCGGCGAAGGCGCGACCTGGTGCGCGAGGAGCGGCCGCTTCTACTGGACCGACATCGAAGGCGCGCGGCTGTGGCGCTACGATCCGGCCGACGGCCGCAGCGATTCGTTCGACATGCCCGAGCGGCTCGCCACCTTCGCACTGTGCGAAAACCCGCGCTACGTGTTGCTCGGGCTCGCATCGCACCTCGCGTTTTTCGATCTGCAGACAGGCAGCACACAGCGCATCGTCGACGTCGAGCCCGGCATGAATACACGGGTCAACGACGGCCGCTGCGATCGGCAAGGGCGTTTCGTGTTCGGCACCAAGGACGAAAGCGGGCAACGGCAGACGGTCGCCGGCTTTTATCGGTTGAATCACGATCTGTCGCTCGAACGTTTACCGTTGCCAGCGCCGGCGATTTCGAACAGCATCGCATTCAGTCCCGACGGCGCGACGATGTACTACTGCGATTCGCCGACGCGTGAAATCCGCGCGTGCGACTATCGCGCGGACGGCGGCATCGCGAACGATCGCCTGTTCACTCGCCTGACCGATGCGAACGGCATCCCCGACGGCTCGACCGTCGACAGCGACGGCGGCCTGTGGAACGCGCAATGGGGCGGCGCGCGCGTGGTGCGTTACGGTCCCGATGGCGTGGAAACCGAGCGCATCGACGTGCCGACCACGCAGCCGAGCTGCGTCGCGATCGGCGGTGCCGCGCTCGGCCAGGCCACGGGCAGCGCCCAGGGCGAGACGGCGCTCGACACGCTGTACATCACGAGCGCCTACGCCGAGCTCGATGCGACGGCGCGCGCGGCCGACACGCTCGCGGGCGACCTGTTCGTCGCGACGCTCGCGCGGCGCGGTGTTGCGGAGCCGCTGTTCCAGGGCGCGCCTATCTAGCGCAGAATGACGCAGCCCCGGCCGCACGCCGGGGCCGCGATCCTGAAGGTGAAGCAGAAGTCGATGTGGCAGTTTCGGTCCGCGAGCAATACGCCCGCGACCGGCCGGCAACGAATCGGCAGCATGCAGTTCGGACTCGAGGCGAATTGGTCATAAAAAATCGCCCGCCACTCCCGTCAACCCTGACGGCAACGTCCCACGCCTCTCGATGGAGCCAGATATGACTGTTGCGAATCTCGTTTCAACCTCATCCCCAACCTCTCAAACGCGACGCTCGCGACTCGCCGCGGCCGCCAATCCCGTGCTGGCGGGCCCGAGCACGTCGGCGGTGGCCCTCGGCGAAGGCAGCGCCGGCGATGTCGCGTGCATCACGCTCGCCAACTCGCAATTGCGTCTCGATGTCGCGCCGACGCTCGGCGGCGGTGTGACCCGCTTCGACTGGCGCGACGACGGCGCGCTGACGCCGATCTTCCGGCGCTGCAGTCACGTCGGTGGCGATACGCAACCGAACCAGCTGGCCTGCTATCCGCTCTTGCCATACTCGAACCGCATCGGCGGCGGCCATTTCAGCGTGGCCGGGCGGCGCGTCGAGGTGCCGCGCAACCGCGCCGACGAGCCGCTGCCGATTCACGGCGACGGCTGGCTCGCGCAATGGCAGGTGCTCGACGCGGGCCGCGAGCACGTGCGTCTCGCGCTCGACCGCAGCGACGGCAAGCCGTACGCGTTCCGCGCGACACAAACCTATACGCTGGACGGCCCAACGCTGGTCGTCTCGCTCGACATCGAAAACGCTGGCCGCGAGACGCTGCCGTTCGGGCTCGGCGTGCATCCGTTCTTCGTGCGCGACGCGGACACCGAGCTGTCGGCGGCGGCCGGCGGCCTGTGGCTCTCGGGCGACGACTGGCTGCCGGTGCGCCACGTGCCGGCGCCCCCCGCGTGGCAGTTCGGCGTCGCGTATCCGCTGCCGGAGACGATCGTCAATCACGCGTTCACCGGCTGGAGCGGCCAGGCGGCAGTGGTGTGGCCGAAGCGCCGTCTGTCGCTGAACATCGCCGCCGACACCGACTATTACGTGCTGTACACGCCGCCCGGCGAAGACTTCTTCTGCTTCGAACCGGTCGATCATCCGATCAATGCAATGAACCTGGCGGGCGGCGCGAGCGAAAACGGCATGACGCTGCTCAAGCGCGGCGAGCGGTTGACGCGCACGTTCCGCTTCACGGTCGAGCGGACTGGACTGCGCTCGATGCCGGGCGGGCGTGGCGCGCGGCGCAGGTAGTAGTCGCAGCCGTAGCCGCAGTCGTAGCCGCCGGGCCGCCGGCCGGACGAACGTCCGAACGGGCGGCCTGGCGCTGCTATCGCCTATGAGGCGCGGGCCGCGCGGTGACCGCCATCGACGGACGGCGTTCGTGGGACAGGTAAAATACGCGCCTCCTCCGATTACCGGCTCGCCGCGAGACTCACCATGTCCAATTTCATCCAGACACTCAACGACGCCTGGCAGCGCACGAACTCGCTGCTGTGCGTTGGCCTCGATCCCGAGCCCAGCAAGTTCCCGGGTGCGCTCGCGGGCCGCGCCGACGCGATCTTCGAGTTCTGCCGCATGATCGTCGATGCAACCGCGCCGTACGCGTCGTCGTTCAAGCCGCAGATCGCCTACTTCGCCGCGCATCGCGCGGAAGAGCAGCTCGAGCAGCTGATCGCCCACATTCACGCGAACCATCCGGGCCTGCCGGTGATTCTCGACGCCAAGCGCGGCGATATCGGCAGCACGGCCGAGCAATACGCACGCGAGGCCTTCGAGCGCTACCAGGCCGACGCGGTGACGGTCAATCCGTACATGGGTTTCGATTCCATCGAGCCGTATCTCGAGCACGCAGGCAAGGGCGTGATCGTGCTGTGTCGCACGTCGAACGCGGGTGGCTCGGATCTGCAGTTTCTCGAGACAAGCGGTCGGCCGTTGTATCAGGTCGTCGCGCAACTGGCCGCGCAGAAGTGGAATGCGAGCGGCCAGCTTGGGCTCGTGGTCGGCGCGACGTTTCCGAAGGAAATCGAAGTGGTGCGGGGGATCGTCGGCGACATGCCGCTGCTGATTCCGGGCATCGGCGCGCAAGGCGGCGACGTGCAGGCCACCGTGAGCGCCGGACGCACCGCGAACGGCACCGGCATGCTGATCAACTCTTCGCGCGCGATCATCTACGCGGGCAAGGGCGACGATTTCGTGCAAGCGGCCGCGCAGGCCGCGAAGGACACCCGCGACCGGATCAACGCGTTTCGTTGAACCGGCGGGCGATCCCGCGGCGGGCGATCCCGCGGCGGGCGATCCCGCGGCGGGCGATCCCGCGGCGGGCGATCCCGCGACGGCCGGCGCGGCGCGTCAGCGCGCCGGTGCGAGCCGCCCGATCAATCCCGCATGCCGCGGATGCCGCGCCTTCAGCGCGTCCACCTCCGCGAGTTCGAACTCGCTGAATTCGAAACCCGGTGCGACCGTGCAGCCGACCAGCGCGAACGATGCCGGATCGGCGCACTCGGCCGCGAACCACAAGCCGGCCGGCACGACGGCCTGACAGACCGTATCGGGATGCGTGAGCGGATTGCCGAGCCGGTGCGTGACGAGCGCACCGCCGGCATCGCTTTCATCGAGCACGTGGACCAGCAGCGGCTCGCCGGCATAGAAATGCCAGACTTCATCGGAACGGATCCGATGCCACGCCGAATGCGCGCCGTCGCACAGCAAGTAATGGATCGCAGTCGACGCCGCACGGGCGTTCCCAACCTCGCTCGGCTCGCCGACGCGCAGCACACGCGCGGCCGAGCGGTAGGTCTCCGCAAAAAAGCCGCCTTCAGGATGGGGCTTCAGATCGAAGCGGCGGATCAGTTCGTCTGCGATCGCGCGCGAATCCGGCATTGTCCGCCTCCTCAGTGATAGTTAGCCGCCGCTCAATGCTCGCGTTCGTCGAGTAGCGCCAGCAGGCCGCGCAGCGCGTGCGCCGCGGCCTGCACGCGGATCTGGTCGCGGTCGCCCTTGAAAATCTTCGTTTCCACCGACGTGTGCAGCCGGTTGCTCCAACTGAACGACACCATGCCGACAGGCTTGGTTTCCGTGCCGCCGCCGGGGCCGGCGACGCCGGTGATCGACAGCGACACCTGCGCTCGGCTGTTGCGCAGCGCGCCTTCGGCCATCGCTCGTGCGACCGGCTCGCTGACCGCGCCGTGTTTTTCGATCAGGTCGGCCGGCACACCGATCATTTCGCTTTTCGCCTGGTTCGAATACGTGACGAAGCCGCGTTCGAACCAGCCGCTGCTGCCGGAGATGTCGGTGATCGCGGTCGCGACCATGCCGCCCGTGCAGGACTCGGCGGTCACGAGCATCAGGCGCTCGTCGCGCAGACGGTTGCTCACGCGGATCGCAAGCTGGTGAACGACGGAATCGGTAGGCATGGCGTCAGTCAATCCGGAAAACGAAGCCGGCCGGGCGGCGCGGCGAACGGCAGGGGCCGGGCGGCGACCAAAAGAGTCGAACGGTACTCGAACGGTGAACAGGCAGCGCTCAAACCGACATCCGCCACAGCGCAATCACCAGCAACGTAAAAAATGCGGCGATCAGGTCATCGAACATGATGCCAAAGCCACCTTTCAGCCGGCGGTCGAAGTAGCCGATCGGCGGCGGCTTCACCATGTCGAAGAAGCGGAAGATCAGGAACGCCCACACCTGGCCGGTGAGCGTGGCAGGCGTGACCATCAGCAGCACGAGCCAGATCGCGACGATTTCGTCCCACACGACCGCCGACGGATCCTCGACGCCAAGCCGCTTCGCGGTAAAGCCGCACAACGCGATGCCGCCGAGAAAGCCGACGCCGATCAGCACGCCCCATTCGATAACTGTCAGATAACGATTCAGCACCGCGAACGAGGCCCACCCGAGCAGCGTGCCGATCGTGCCCGGTGCGACGGGCGACAGCCCGCTGCCGAAGCCGAGCGACAGAAGGTGGACTGGATGCGACAGCATGAAGCGCGCGGTCGCGCGGCGCGGCTGAGCAGGCTTCGGCTCGCGCGGTCCAGGCGCCTCTGGCGGCTCGCCGCCGAGGAAGTCGTCGGCGGGGCCGAGCGGGGGGTCATTCTGCATGAAAGTGATCGAAACCTTGCAAGGTCAGAGTGAGCGGCGCGCCGCTGGCGTTGCGCCACGCGATGGCCGGGCGGTCGGTGGCCGCCTCCAGTGCGCTTATTGTACCGATGCGGGTGACCGGCACGGCGGCCTTCTGCGCGGCGGCCTCGACCGCGGCGCGCGCGGCGGCGGGCGCGGTGAAGCACAGCTCGTAGTCGTCGCCGCCGGCGAGCGTGCAGCGCTGCTGGACGTCGGGCGGCAGGCGGCGTAGCGCGGCCGAGCGCGGCACCGCATCGACGTCGACGCTCGCGCCCACCGACGAGCGTTCGAGGATGTGCCGCAGATCGCCGGCGAGTCCGTCCGACAGGTCGAGCGCCGCGTGTGCGATGCCGCGCAGCGCGAGGCCGAGCGCGATGCGCGGCTCGGGGCGTTCGAGCGCCCGGCGGAACGTCGCGGCGTCATTCGGGGTGGCGGACCATTCGCCGCGCTGCGCGCCGAGGCCGGCGCGCGCGTCGCCGAGAGTGCCGGAGATCCAGATGTCGTCGCCGGGTTGCGCGGCATCGCGGCGCAAGGCTGTTCGTGGCGGCACGCTGCCGAATACCGTAATGCACAGATTGAGCGGCCCGCCCGTCGTATCGCCGCCGATCAGCTCGCAACCGTAGCGCTCGGCGAGCGCGAACAGGCCTTCGCTGAAACCGGAAAGCCAGGCTTCGTCGGCTTTCGGCAGCGAGAAGGCCAGCGTGAACGCCCGCGGCTGCGCGCCCATTGCGGCGAGGTCAGACAGATTGACGGCAAGCGCCTTGTGACCGAGCGCTTCGGGATCGATATCGGCGAAGAAATGACGGCCTTCGACCAGCATGTCCGTCGATATCGCCAGCATTTCGCCGGCAGGCGGCGCCAGCAACGCGCAATCGTCGCCGATGCCGAGCGTGCCGCCTTCGGCATTGGCGGGCCGCACGGCGGCGGCGCGGCGGGCAAAGAAACGATCGATCAGCGAAAACTCGGAAAGCATGATGGCGGACGGTGAGCGGAGAACGATTGGAGAAATGGCGCGGATCAGGGCGATTGAGCGTGATGCCCCGTCGCAAGCGCCGGACCATCCGGACAACGGGCAACGCGCGCTTTCACGCTGTTTCAGTCGCGGCTGTTGTACCCGTATTGAAGGAATTGCGTAGGCAATTGGGGCTACAATGCCGTCGAACGTCTATTCTAATCTGCCCTCCGAAGCCCGCCTTATGTCGAATTCCGTCAATACCAAACTCCGCGAAGCAGCTCTCGATTACCACGAGTTCCCGACTCCCGGCAAAATCGCGATCGCCCCGACCAAGCAGATGATCAACCAGCGCGACCTCGCGCTGGCGTATTCGCCTGGTGTCGCGTTCGCGTGCGAGGAAATCGTCGAGAGCCCGCTGAACGCCGCGCGCTTCACCGCGCGCAGCAACCTCGTTGGCGTCGTCACGAACGGGACCGCGGTGCTGGGCCTCGGCAACATCGGGCCGCTCGCGTCGAAGCCGGTCATGGAAGGCAAGGCCGTCCTGTTCAAGAAGTTCGCCGGCATCGACGTGTTCGATATCGAGATCAACGAGAACGATCCGCACAAGCTGGTCGAGGTGATCGCCGCGCTCGAACCGACCTTCGGCGGCATCAACCTCGAAGACATCAAGGCGCCGGACTGCTTCATCGTCGAGCGCGAATGCCGCAAGCGCATGAAGATTCCGGTCTTCCACGACGACCAGCACGGCACCGCGATCGTCGTCGCGGCGGCGGTCACCAACGGCCTGAAGGTCGTCGGCAAGGACATCAAGGAAGTCAAGCTGGTCGCGTCGGGCGCGGGCGCGGCGGCGCTCGCGTGTCTGGACCTGCTGGTCGACATCGGCCTGCCGCTCGAAAACATCACCGTGACCGACCTCGCGGGCGTCGTGTACAAGGGCCGCACCGAACTGATGGACCCGGACAAGGAGCGTTTCGCGCGTGAAACCGACGCGCGCTCGCTTGCCGAGGTGATCGAAGGCGCGGACGTGTTCCTCGGGTTGTCGGCTGGCGGCGTGCTCAAGCAGGACATGGTCAAGCAGATGGCCGCCAGGCCGCTGATCCTCGCGCTTGCGAATCCGACCCCGGAAATCCTGCCGGAACTCGCGCTCGAAGTGCGTCCGGACGCGGTGCTGTGCACGGGCCGCACCGACTACCCGAACCAGGTCAACAACGTGCTCGTGTTCCCGTTTCTGTTCCGCGGCGCGCTCGACGCCGGCGCGACGACGGTTACGCGCGAAATGGAAATCGCCGCCGTCAACGCGATCGCCGAGCTGGCGCGCCAGGAGCAGAGCGACATCGTCGCGACCGCGTACGGCATCCAGGACCTATCGTTCGGACCGGAATACTTGATTCCGAAACCCTTCGATCCGCGTCTGATCGTGAAGGTCGCGCCCGCGGTGGCGAAGGCCGCGATGGAATGCGGCGTCGCCGAGCGTCCAATCGAGGACATGGACGCATACGCGCAGCATCTGCAGCAGTTCGTTTATCACAGCGGCACGACGATGAAGCCGATCTTCCAGCTCGCGCGCAGCGTCGAGCCGGAGAAGAAGCGCATCGTGTTCGCGGAAGGCGAAGAAGAGCGCGTGCTGCGCGCGATGCAGATCATCGTCGACGAAAAGCTCGCAAAGCCGATCCTGATCGGCCGGCCGGCCGTGATCGAGCAGCGGATCGCGCGTTATGGCCTGCGGCTCGTCGCGGGGCAGGACTACACGGTCGTCAACACCGATCATGACGAACGTTACCGCGAGTTCTGGCAGGAATACGCGAAGATGATGTCGCGCAAGGGCATCACCACGCAGATGGCCAAGCTCGAGATGCGCCGCCGCACCACGCTGATTGGCTCGATGATGGTCAACAAGGGCGAGGCGGACGGCATGATCTGCGGTACGGTCAGCACCACGCACCGCCACCTGCACTTCATCGATCAGGTGATCGGCAAGAAGCCCGGCGCGAAAGTCTATGCGGCGATGAACGCGCTGGTGCTGCCGAATCGGCAGATTTTCCTCGTCGATACGCACGTGAACGTCGATCCGACACCGGCCGAGCTGGCTGAGATCACGATCATGGCAGCCGAGGAAGTGCGCCGTTTCGGCATCGAGCCGAAGGTTGCACTCGTGTCGCACTCGAACTTCGGTTCGAGCAACGCGCCGACCGCGCAGAAGATGCGCGATACGCTCGAGATCCTGCGCGAACGCGTGCCGGCGCTGCAAGTTGACGGCGAAATGCACGGCGACGTCGCGCTCGACGCCAACCTGCGCCGTGAGGTATTGCCCGATTCGACGCTCGAAGGCGACGCGAACCTGCTGGTGCTGCCGAACATCGACGCGGCCAATATCTCGTACAACCTGCTGAAGACGGCGGCCGGCAACAACATTGCGATTGGCCCAATTCTGCTCGGCGCGGCCAAGCCGGTGCACGTGCTGACGCCGTCGGCGACGGTGCGCCGGATCGTCAACATGACGGCGCTGCTGGTCGCGGACGTCAGCGCAACCCGCTAACTGCGCATCGTGATCGGGCCGCGACGGGCCCGGCGCCGGTTTTCCAACCGGTGTACCTGAAAAAAAAGGCGTGCCCGCAATGGGCACGCCCTCAGGGCAAGCAGGGGATCGCCACCCCGAAAAATGGCAATGACACGGCCTTTCGGCTCAGTGGTTACAGGCTCTAACAACCGCAATCGAGCGCTTCGGCCAGCGGCCGCTTGCACCGCCCGCACTGCATTCGATCACGGTTGAGCTCAGTTTAGCCTGATTGAGCTAAACATTTTGTCAAAAGTCGTCAAAGTCCGCGCCACCGGCTTTTCCGCGGGGTGAGGCGGGGTGCCATCGGCCGTCGAACGTTGATTCCAAAGGCTATTAGCGATACCCTTACGACTTTCATGGTCGTCAAATTCGTGATCTGACAGCGGGGAAACCGGATACATGGCACGCAACTGGTTGCGCATGAAAGGCGTGCTGATCGGTGCCGCCGCACTCTGCGCGTTGTCCAGTTCCGCACCCGAAGCGCTGGCGCGAGATTACTCGGCGCCAACTGGGGTGGAAGCGCAGGTGGGCACCATCGCGCTGGCGCAATTGCCGCGCGAGGCGGTCGATACGTTGAACCTCATTGCCGCCGGCGGGCCTTACCCGTATCAGAAGGACGGCATCGTATTCGGCAACTACGAACGGGTGCTGCCCGCCCACCGGCGCGGCTATTACCATGAATACACCGTCCCCACGCCTCACGCGCGTAATCGCGGGGCGCGCCGCATCGTCTGCGGAGGTCCGCTACAGCGGACCGACAATTGTTATTACTCGGACGACCATTACACCAGTTTTAACCATATTGTTGAATGACATTGGGATGAACGGCATGAGCGACAACATCTACGCGCACGATTCCGGAGTCGCGACGGATCTTTTCGCGGCCGGCGACGGCAATTTGTTCCAACGCGTCATGAAGATGCGCGCCGACCAGCAGGGACGCGACAATCAAAGCGAGGCTGCCACGGTGGTTTCATCGAACGAGGAGCCCATGAGCCTTTTCAGGACGGTGCGGCCGAACATCGTGCAGTCGATCCGCGCGTTCCGCGTGCAGGATCTCGCCGACGAGGCCAACCTGCTCGGCCAGCACTTTCTGTATGCGTACTGCGCGAACGCCGCCTCGAAGCAGGAAGTGCTCGAGACGATCGCGACGTCGTTCCTGTTTCCCAAGCATTTCGGCAAGAACTACGACGCGCTCTACGACTGCCTGACCGACCTCGTGCACAAGGCCGGCGCGCAGCCCGGCTTCGTGATCGTGCTCGAACACCTGCCGATCGCGCAGAAATTCGACAAGGAAGGGCGCGAGACGCTGCTCGACGTGTTCCGTGAAGCGGCCGAATTCTGGGCCGAGCGCAAGGTCGCGTTCCGGGTGTTCTACTCGTTCGCTTGAGGTTCGCCGGATTTTCGCCTGTTCAGGCGTAGCTGCTTGAGTCTGACAGTGAACGTCGCGGTGTAAACGGCAAAGGCCCGCTAATTGGCGGGCCTTTGCTTTTGTCGCGCTGCTTGGGCAAGCTCCCGCTCACCAGCCGCCCCAGCGCGCCGCGAGCCCCGCCAACACTGCGATTCCGGCGGTCTCGGTGCGCAGCACACGCGGTCCCAAGCCAATCGCGGTAAAGCCCTGTTCGCCGGCGGCGGCTTCCTCGTCGGCGCAAAGGCCGCCTTCGGGGCCGATCAGCAGCGTCACGCCGCCAGGCGGCGGCGCGTCAGGCAGCGCCGCAAAGCCGATGCTTGCGCGCGGCGATAACAGCAGGCGCAGCTCGTCAGGCGCCGGCTCGCGCGACAGCGTATCGAGCCACGCGCCAATCTCGCACACCGGCATCACGTCCGGAACCCGATTACGTCCGCACTGCTCGCACGACGCCCGCACCACACCCTGCCAGTGCTGCTGCCGCCGCTGCGCGCGCTCGCCGGTAAGCCGCACGATGCTGCGCGCGGTCGCGAGCGGCACGAAGCCCGAGGCGCCGAGTTCGACCGCCTTCTCGATCAGCCAGTCCATCTTGTCGCCGCCGGCGATGCCTTGGGCGAGCGTCAGCCGATACGGCGGCTCGACCTCGATCGCGCGAAATTCGCCGATTTTCACGCGAGCCGCACGACGCTCGACCTCCACGAGTTCGGCGCCGTATTCGCCGCCCTGGCCGTTGAACAACGTCAGGGAATCGCCTGGCTGCAGACGCAGCACGGCCACGTGGCGCACGACGTCGTCGGGCAGTGCGATCACGTCGTCGGCGTAAAGCGGGATATCAACAAAAAAACGGGGCATCGACGGGAGACTCTTGAATTCAGGACAGGTGGCGGGCGAGTGCCCAGCGATAGCCGTCGATATCCTCGACCTGCGCGAAGCGGTCGCCCCAGAACTGGTCCTGTGGCTCGCTCAGCGACTTCGCGCCGGCCGCGAGCGCGCGAGCATACACGGCGTCGACGTCCTCGACATAGACATAGAACGATTGCGGCGCGATCGTGCCCGCGCTTTTCGGCGTCTTCGCGGTCGAGCCGAACGCGCCTTCAGGCGCGAACATCACGATCAGCTGGCCTTGATAGGTCATCTCGACGTGCATGACGACGCCGTCGTCCTGCACGCTGTCGCGCACGTCGAAACCGAACGCCGCCGAGAAGAATGCCGTCGACGCGCGCGCGTCGCGCACCGTCAGATAGGGGGTGAGCCAGGGCACACCGGCGGGGTGGGGGGCGGTCATGGAGTTCTCCGGATCTCGTGAGGCGGCGAGGCCACGGTTGCGGGTTTCGGTCGGGCGCGGCACGCCGGCATCACACGAACCGATTCGCGCAAGGTGTCCGCGCTTCAAAAGGACGACTTCGTCAACGGGCTCAGTTTATCGCGCGCCGATCGCGCCGCCGAGAATAGCCCCGCGTGCAGGGCTGGTTCGTAATGACGCAGCGAATCGATGCCGCGCGCGGCGAGACGCTCGGTGAGCGTCTCGGCGGTGAGCGCGGCGGGGTCGAGCGTGTCGCTGGCGATCGCCATCAGCCATAGCGAGCCGTAGAGCGGCACGAAGGTGCCCAGCGTGCGCACCTGTGCGAACGCGGCGTGCAGATCGCCGAGCAGCCCGGCGATGCGCGGCGCGTGGTGGTACGGCGAGCCGAGATGGAGCGACAGCAACGCATCAGCACGCAGCACGCGCTTCAACTGCGCGTAGAAGGTCGGCGTGTACAGGCCGGCCGCGGGCGAATCGGGTGGCGTCAGGTCGAATACGACGAGGTCGAACTGCGCGGCCGCGACGTTCGTTGCACCCTGCGTCGCGCGGGCCGCCGCCGCGACGTAGTCCGCCGCATCGCCGATCACCAGCTCGACGCGCGGATCGTCGAACGCACCGCCATGCACCTGCGGCAAATGTCCGCGCGTGAGCCGCACGACCTCGGGATCGAGCTCCGCGACGACGATCCGCTCGATGCCCGGATGCCTGAGCAATTGCCTCGCGGCCCCGCCATCGCCGCCGCCGAGCACCAGCGCCGCGCGCGGCGCCGGATGCGCGAGCGCGGCCGGATGCACCATGCATTCGTGGTAGATGAACTCGTCGCCTGCGGACGTCATCGGACGGCCGTCGAGCGTGAACAGCGCGCCGAGCTGCGGCGTGTCCCAGATCTCGATCGTCTGATAACGGGATTCGACACGCTCGACGAGGCGCGCGTGAGGAAAGCCGTAGACGGCGTCGGGACAAGGCTGGAACAATAGCGGGGCGTTCACGGCGGACGGGCTCGATCGGTAGTGCGGACACACAGCTGCTCGAATTGTAAATGCCGCCGCCTGGCGGTGTGCGTTGAACCACGTGGCCAGGCGGCTTTCCGGCCGGATAGGGGGTAGCCTTCTGCTAGAATGTGACGCTTTCAGCCTTGTCCGCTTGCTCTGCCCGTTTCGCGTCTCCTGGCGCCGCATCGTGCGCCGTAGCGAAGTGACCGCCGAGCTTCCGGGCCTCAAGCGCGCCCCCGCTTTCTGACTCTGTCTCCGGACTCGACATGACGACCCCGTCTCCCGCACCCACCTCCCTGATGGCCAACGCGATCCGCGCGTTGGCCATGGACGCCGTTCAAAAGGCGAACTCCGGTCACCCCGGCATGCCGATGGGCATGGCCGAGATCGGCGTCGCCCTGTGGTCGCGTCATCTGCGCCATAACCCGAAGAACCCGCAATGGGCCGATCGCGACCGCTTCGTGCTGTCGAACGGTCACGGCTCGATGCTGCTGTACTCGCTGCTGCATCTGACCGGCTACGACCTGCCGATGGACGAGCTGAAGAACTTCCGCCAGCTCCATTCGAAGACGCCGGGTCACCCGGAATACGGCATCACGCCGGGCGTCGAGACGACCACCGGCCCGCTCGGCCAGGGTCTCGCGAACGCGGTCGGCATGGCGCTCGCCGAATCGCTGCTCGCCACCGAATTCAACAAGCCCGACGCCAGGATCGTCGATCACCACACGTACGTGTTCGTCGGCGACGGCTGCCTGATGGAAGGCATCTCGCACGAAGCCTGCTCGCTCGCGGGCGTGCTGAAGCTGAACAAGCTGATCGCGTTCTACGACGACAACGGCATTTCGATCGACGGCGAAGTGGTGCACTGGTTCCACGACGACACGCCGAAGCGCTTCGAAGCGTACGGCTGGAACGTGATCCCGAACGTAGTCGGCCATGACGTCGACGCGGTCGACGCGGCGATCAGGCAGGCGAAGCTGTCGGACAAGCCGACGCTGATCTGCTGCAAGACCGTGATCGGTGAAGGCGCGCCGACCAAGGCGGGCTCGCACGATTCGCACGGCGCGCCGCTCGGCGACAAGGAAATCGCGGCGACGCGCGAAGCGATCGGCTGGAAGTGGGAGCCGTTCGTGATTCCGCAGGAAGTCTACACGGCATGGGACGCGAAGGAAGCGGGCGCGCGCTTCGAAGCGGAATGGGACGAGGCGTTCGCTGCCTACGCGGCGAAGTACCCGCAGGAAGCGGCCGAATTCAAGCGCCGCAGCGCGAAGCAACTGCCGGCCGACTGGAAAGATAAGGCGAAAGCGATCATCGCCGGCGCGAACGAGCGCGCTGAGACCGTGGCGACGCGTAAGGCATCGCAGCAGGCCATCGAAGGTCTGTCGGCCGTGTTGCCTGAACTGCTCGGCGGTTCCGCCGACCTGACCGGCTCGAACCTGACCAACTGGAAGGCCGCCAAGCCGGTGCGCGTGAATGCCGAAGGCCGTGCCGCCGGCAACTACGTGAACTACGGCGTGCGCGAATTCGGCATGAGCGCGGCGATCAACGGCGTCGCACTGCATGGCGGCTACAAGGCGTTCGGCGGCACGTTCCTGACGTTCTCCGACTACAGCCGCAACGCGCTGCGCGTCGCCGCGCTGATGAAGTCGCCGTCGATCTTCGTGTTCACGCACGACTCGATCGGTCTCGGCGAAGACGGCCCGACCCACCAGTCGATCGAACACGTCGCGAGCCTGCGCCTGATCCCGAATCTGCAAACGTGGCGCCCGGCCGACACGGTCGAAACCGCGGTGGCCTGGACCCATGCGATCGAGCATGAAGGACCGTCGTGCCTGATCTTCAGTCGCCAGAACCTGCAGTTCAACGAGCGCACCGACGCGCAGATCGCCAACATCGAGAAGGGCGGCTACGTGCTGCGCGACTGGGATGAAGAGATCGTCGCGCGTAAGATCATCCTGATCGCGACGGGCTCGGAAGTCGAACTCGCGATGAAAGCCGTCGAGCCGCTCGCGCGCGAAGGCATCGCCGCCCGCGTCGTGTCGATTCCGTCGACGACCGTGTTCGACAGGCAGGACGCCGAGTACCGCGAACGCGTGCTGCCGCATGGCGTGCGTCGCGTCGCGATCGAAGCGGGCGTGTCGGATTTCTGGCGCAAGTACGTGGGTCTGGAAGGCGGCGTGGTCGGGATCGACACGTTCGGCGAATCGGCCCCGGCAGGCGTGCTGTTCAAGCATTTCGGTTTCACCGTCGAGCACGTGGTGGCGACGGTCAAGGCCGCGCTCGGCTGATGGTTGCGTCGCGTTGCCGTCGTGCCCCTCGTGGCTGCGCGCGGCAACGCACCGAACCGGATGTCCGACCAGGCGAACCTAAACGGATTTTTTAGCCATCAGGAGATAAATCATGACGATTCGCGTCGCAATCAACGGCTACGGCCGGATCGGCCGCAATACCCTGCGCGCCTTCTATGAAAACGGTAAGAAGCACGATATCGAAATCGTTGCCATCAACGATCTGGGCGATGCGAAGACCAACGCCCACCTGACGCAGTACGACACCGCGCACGGCAAGTTCCCGGGCGACGTGTCGGTGGACGGCGACTACCTCGTCGTGAACGGCGACAAGATCCGCGTGCTGGCGAACCGCAACCCGGCCGAACTGCCGTGGGGCGAGCTGGGCGTCGACGTCGTGATGGAGTGCACGGGCTTTTTCACGACCAAGGAAAAGGCGAGCGCGCACATCAAGGGCGGCGCGAAGAAGGTCATCATCTCGGCGCCGGGCGGTAAGGACGTCGACGCGACGATTGTCTACGGCGTGAACCACAACGTGCTGAAGGCGTCGGACACGGTCATCTCGAACGCATCGTGCACGACCAACTGCCTCGCGCCGCTGGTCAAGCCGCTGAACGACAAGATCGGCCTCGTGAACGGCCTGATGACGACGATCCACGCGTACACGAACGACCAGGTTCTGACCGACGTGTACCACGAAGACCTGCGCCGCGCGCGTTCGGCCACGCATAGCCAGATCCCGACCAAGACCGGCGCGGCATCGGCGGTCGGCCTCGTGCTGCCGGAACTGAACGGCAAGCTGGACGGCTACGCAATCCGCGTCCCGACGATCAACGTATCGGTCGTCGACCTGTCGTTCATCGCCGCGCGCGACACGACGGTCGAGGAAGTCAACGCGATCATGAAGGAAGCATCGGAAGGCGCGCTGAAGGGCGTCCTCGGTTACAACGACGCACCGCTCGTGTCGATCGACTACAACCACAACCCGGCTTCGTCGACGTTCGACTCGACGCTGACCAAGGTGTCGGGCCGACTCGTGAAAGTGTCGAGCTGGTACGACAACGAGTGGGGCTTCTCGAACCGCATGCTGGACACGGCTGTGGCGCTCGCGAACGCGAAGTAAGTTTCGGGTTTCACGCTGCATGAAAAAGCCGCTCTTCGGAGCGGTTTTTTTTCGTCTGCGATTTTTGCCGTCTACGGCGTGGGGAAATAGACGCCGGCGCGCTGCGCGGCGTTCGCGATGTGCGTCTCGATCGCCTTGCCCGCGGCGAGCGAATCGCGGGCCTTCAACGCGTCGAGAATCGCGCGATGTTCGGTGTACGTGGACAGCACCCGCTCGCGCCGGTAGAACGGCATGCGCTGGCTTTCCTGCATGATCTCGGCGCTGCTGCGCAGGATCGACTCGATCGCCGCATTGCCCGCGATGCTGACGATGCGCATATGGAACGCGTAGTCGAGCCGAGCTGCTTCGTCGAGTTCCTCGCAGGCGAGCGCGCTTTGCATCGCGGTGATGTTTTCCTCGAGCCACGCGAGGTCGTCGTTGGTGACCGCGAGCACCGCCATGCGCGCGACGAAGCCTTCGAGCGCGTAGCGCATCTGATACGTGTCGGGCAGCGACGACTGCTCGGCGAAGCGCCACGCCTGCGCGTTTTTCGCCTGCGCGCTTTCCACGTAGACGCCCTTGCCAGGGCGGATCACCAGCAGACCAAGCGCTTCCAGCGTGGAAAGCGCTTCGCGCAGTGACGCGCGGCTGATCGACAGTTCATCGGATAGCTGGCGCTGCGCCGGCAGCAGACTGCCCACCGGATAGACGCCCCCCTCGATACGCTCGCGGATGGTCGCGATGGCCGCGTCGGTGACGGTGTGCGGGACGTTTTTCATGAGGGATCGCTCGGTAGCGTGGTCTGACCGCAATTCTAATACTTGCGCGCGAGAAGGCGCGCCGCGCGCCGTCTGAAATCCAGAATCCGACCCGAAATCGCCGAAGAAACAACGGGTAAACACTGTTCGATGAGTTCTTGACGTGGGTATATCGGCTTCCTACTATTCGCCATAACAGCCATGGTCTGACCAGTCTGAACAGAAGTGACCGAGACAACCATCCGCAGGAGGAAGCCGTGTTGAAATTCTTCAATTCGCTATTTGGCCGGGTCGTGATAGCGCTCGTGGTCGGCGTCGTGCTCGGTGCCGTTTTTCCGCATTTCGCGCAGTCCTTGCGGCCGCTTGGCGACGGCTTTCTGAAGCTGATCAAGATGGTGATCGGGCCGATCGTGTTCTGCGTGGTGGTGAGCGGCATGGCGCACGCGGGCGATCTGCGCAAGGTCGGCCGCGTGGGCTTGAAGTCGGTGATCTACTTCGAGGCGATGACGACGATCGCGCTCGTGATCGGCGCGGTGCTCGCTTACGCGACGCGTCCTGGTGCAGGTATGAACGTGAACCTGAACTCGCTCGATGCGGCGTCGCTCGCGACCTATACCGAGCACGCGAAGAGCCTGAAGGACACAGCGGGCTTCCTGCTGAAGATCATCCCCGACACGGCGATCAACGCGTTCGCGACCGGCGACATTCTGCAGATCCTCGTGTTCTCGGTGCTGTTCGGCTCGGCGCTGTCGCTGCTCGGCAAGCGCGCGCAGCGCGTGAGCGGGTTGATCGATGAGCTGTCGCAGGTGTTCTTCCGCGTGATGGGCTTCATCATCAAGCTCGCGCCGCTCGGCGTGCTCGGCGCGATCGCGTTCACGACCGGCACCTACGGCGTCGAGTCGCTGAAGCAGCTCGGCATGCTCGTGCTGGTGTTCTACGCGAGCTGCGTGGTGTTCGTCGTACTCGTGCTCGGCGCGGTGATGCGGCTCGCCGGCTTCAGCATCTTCAAGCTGATCCGCTATCTGCGCGAAGAACTGTCGATCGTGCTCGGCACCGCGTCGTCCGACGCCGTGCTGCCGCAGATCATGCGCAAGCTCGAATGGATGGGCGTCAAGGATTCGACGGTCGGTCTCGTGATTCCGACCGGCTACTCGTTCAACCTCGACGGCTTCTCGATCTATCTGACGCTCGCGGTCCTGTTTATCGCGCAGGCGACCAACACGCCGCTGTCGATCCACGACCTGATCGTCGTCGTGCTGGTGTCGCTGGTGACGTCGAAGGGCGCGCACGGCATTCCGGGCTCTGCGATCGTGATTCTCGCGGCGACGCTGTCCGCGATTCCCGCGATTCCCGTGCTCGGTCTCGTGCTGATTCTGCCGGTCGACTGGTTTGTCGGCATCGCCCGGGCGCTCACCAACCTGATCGGCAACTGCGTCGCGACGGTGGTGGTCGCCGTGTGGGAAAACGATATCGACAAGGCGCGCGCGCATCGCGTGCTGAATCGCGACGCGGCGCTGCGCTACGTGCCCGTCGTCGACGACACGCTCGTCGAACCCGGTGCGGCCGAACCCGCACCGGCGGTATGACGGCTGGTCTGACCAGACGAACCGGCATCGTTTTCCAGATAGCTCCTCGACCTTTTTTCGCAAGCCGGCGGTTGCCGTGGCGCCGCCGGCTGTTTCCGACCTCTTCGACACCGACCGACATCATGGCCAACCCGATCCTCGACCCGAACGCTCCCGCCTTCACACGCCGCTACATGAACCTCGCCGATCCGCGCCTCGGCGCGAAGGCGCTGTTCGCCAGCGACGAATTCTTCGCGCCGAAAGAGCGCATGCTCGACCCGCAGCCGGCGGTGTTCATTCCCGGCAAATACGACGACCACGGCAAGTGGATGGACGGCTGGGAGACGCGTCGCAAGCGCACGACCGGCCACGACCATTGCGTGATCCGGCTCGCGCGGCCGGGCGTCGTGCATGGGGTCGATCTCGATACGAGCCACTTCACCGGCAATTTCCCGCCGGCGGCGTCGATCGATGCCTGTCATAGCGACGCTGACGTGCCGCCCGAGCACGCCGACTGGCAGCCGCTCGTGCCGGCGACAACGCTACAGGGCAACCAGCATCACTACGTCGAGGTGAAAGGCGCGCGCCCGGTCACCCATCTGCGCGTGAATCTGTATCCGGACGGCGGGCTCGCGCGACTGCGCGTGTATGGCCAGCCGCAGCGCGACTGGAGCCGCGTCGAGCGCGGCACGCTGCTCGATCTCGCCGCGATCGAAAACGGCGCGTACCTCGTCGCCGCGAACAACCAGCATTTCGGGCCGGCCTCGCAGATGCTGATGCCGGGCCGTGGCGTGAACATGGGCGACGGCTGGGAAACGCGGCGGCGTCGCGAGCCGGGCAACGACTGGGCGATCGTCGCGCTCGCGCGGCCCGGCGTGATCCGCAAGATCGAAGTGGACACCGCGCACTTCAAGGGCAACTTCCCGGATCGCTGCTCGCTGCAGGCGGCATCGGTGACGGGCGGCACAGACGATTCCCTCGTCACGCAGGCGATGTTCTGGCCGGTGCTGCTCGGCGAACAGAAACTGCAGATGGATCACGTGCACGCGTTCGCGGACGACCTCGCCGCGCTCGGGCCGGTCACGCACGTGCGCTTCAACATCTTCCCGGACGGCGGCGTGTCGCGCCTGCGTCTGTGGGGCGAGATCGCTTAACGCAAGCAACGTCATGGAGCGGCACGCATGAAGATCCTGCAGATGGAACGCCTGACGCGCGCGGCCTTCGCGCCGTTCGGCGACGTGATCGAACTCGACGGCGCGCGTCGTTTTCCGATCAACGGCGGTACCACCGAGCGCTATCACGACCTTGCGCGCGTTGACGTGGTGGAGCAGGGCGGCCGGCCGCTCGTCAGTCTGTTTCGCGCGCAGCCGCGCGCGCTGCCCGTCGAGATCACGATGATGGAGCGGCATCCGCTCGGCAGCCAGGCTTTCATTCCCTTACGCGCGGGCCGATATCTGATGGTGGTCGCGCCGGCCGGCGAGTTCGACGCCGCACGCATGCGCGCGTTCTGGACCGATGCGTGGCAGGGCGTCAATTACGCGAAAGGGGTCTGGCACCATCCGCTGCTCGCGCTCGATCAGGTCAGCGATTTCATCGTCGTCGATCGCGGCGGCGATGCGCCGAATTGCGACGAATTGCAGTTGGCCGAGCCGTGGCGGCTCGCCTTCGAGCCGAGCGCGGAGTTGATTGGATAGCGGTGCTTGCGGCCGCCTGAATAAAAAAACCCGGCCGATCCCCATCGGCCGGGTTTTTTTCGACTTGCCAGGCCGCATGCTCCCACGCGACTGCGACGCATCAGTGCTTACGATGCGGGCAATTTTCCTTCGTGCACGCCCCATACAGTGCCAGCGCGTGTTCCTGCAGCTTGAAGCCGCGTGCCTTGGCGATGGACTGCTGACGGCTTTCGATTTCGGGGTCGAAAAATTCTTCGACCAGCCCGCAATCGAGGCACACGAGATGGTCGTGGTGCGACCCCTCGTTCAGTTCGAACACCGCCTTGCCCGATTCGAAATTGCTGCGCGAGAGCAGGCCGGCCTGCTCGAATTGCGTCAGCACACGATACACGGTGGCAAGACCGATATCGAGCTCCTCGTGCAGGAGGTTGCGGTACACGTCTTCGGCGGTCAGGTGACGTACCGGACTATGCTGAAAAATCTCAAGGATTTTGAGGCGCGGAAGGGTCGCCTTGAGCCCGATATTCTTGAGATCGGTTGGATTGGTCATGACAAGGGATCCCTAGAGTACAATGCTGGGCTCTCATAGTAATGTGTTTTTGCCGTTCTGGTCATCTTCGATGGAATGAGCGCGGCCCGCAAGC
This sequence comes from Paraburkholderia sp. 31.1, assembly GCF_014397645.1. Lineage (NCBI taxonomy): Bacteria > Pseudomonadati > Pseudomonadota > Betaproteobacteria > Burkholderiales > Burkholderiaceae > Paraburkholderia > Paraburkholderia sp. 31.1. The sequence continues at coordinate 158,016 of NZ_VZQN01000001.1, read as the reverse complement.
GGGCCCGCACGGTGAGTGAAATGATTTCTAAATCTCAATTGATCTACCGGGGGAGCCGCATGCGGGGTACCTTGATCGCTGTTGCGACTGTCGCGGTTCTTGCCGGATGTTCCACATACGACAGCCTGACCCAGCGCATTGCCCAACGCATTACGCCGTATCGGATTACGGTTGTGCAAGGTAATTTCGTGTCGCAGGAAATGGCCGACCAGATGAAGGTCGGCATGACGCGCGCGCAGGTGCGTCAGTTGCTCGGCACGCCGCTATTGACCGACATGTTCCACGCGAATCGCTGGGATTACGTGTTCTATTTCAAGCGCGGCTCGACGTCGATCGTGCAGCAGCGTGACTTCGTCGTGTACTTCTCCGGCGACCTCGTGACCCACTGGACGGGCGGCGAGGATCTGCCGACCAATCTCGAATTGCTGGCCGAAATCGACGGTGATCGCCGTGGCCGCCGCCCGAACGCGACGCCGCCGCGCGCGACGAGCGCGGCCGAGGCCGCCAACGCCGTGGCCGCCAGCGACGCAGCCGCCGCTAGTGCGGCGGCCGCCGCGGCACCGGCTACCGTGGATACGACGCGCTCGCCGTCGGTCGAAGGCGCCCAGCAGGCCGCCACGCCGTCCATGGACGCCAACGCGGAAGCCGCTCAGGCGGCCAATCGCGCGACGAATGCGGTGTCGACGTCGAACGGCCCGCCGTCCGTGCGTTCCGCCGTGCCGCGAGCGAACGCCGGCGGGATCCCGACGCAAGGCCCGACGTCCGGCGGTCAGCCGCAGTTCCAGTTCAAGCGTCCGCCGCCGCCCGCTCAGGAGAACGAAAGCAACCCGGTCGGCCCGACGGGCTCGCAAAGCAGCGGCAGCCCGACGCTGAACACTTCGCCGGCGACGCCGGGAACGAGCAACTGATTTGCTCGTCGGTGTTGTGAGGCGGGCTGCGCGCCACATGTGCGGCGCCCGCCAGATGTGTGTTTGTCCGGCACCAGACAAGGTCGGAAATGCGCCGCTTGGGCCGCATGAATGTGTTGCCGCGGTTGCCGCGACAGTGGGTCGCCGCAGCGGGCCGTATCGGTCAGTCACCTGAGCGAGCCGTCCCGGTTGGCCGCCCGCATTGGCTCCAGCAGCGAGCCGGGTGACTTTGCTCCCTGCCGCCGCGTGTCCCTATATCGGCCGGACGCATTCGCCGGGCCGCGTTTGCCGGGCTCCATACCGGTTGACTCTTTTCGAATCCTCACAGTCATGAAAATTGCCATTGCAGGCGCATCGGGCCGGATGGGCCGCATGCTCATCGAAACCGTCCTCAACGATGCCGACGCGACGCTGTCCGGTGCGCTCTGCCGCACGGGCGCTGCGCAGCTTGGCCAGGACGCCGGCGCGTTCCTCGGCAAAGAGACCGGCGTGCTGCTGTCAGACGACATCGAGCGTGTGTTCGCCGAATCCGACTACCTGATCGACTTCACGCGTCCCGACGCGACGCTCGCGCATCTCGAAGCCGCGCAGCGCCACGACGTGAAAATGGTGATCGGCACGACCGGCTTCGACAACGCGCAAAAAGCGCAGCTGTGCGCGGCGGCGCAGAAGATCGGCGTCGTGTTCGCGTCGAACATGAGCGTCGGCGTGAACGTTACGCTGAAGCTGCTCGAATACGCGGCGCGGCACTTCTCGACCGGCTACGACATCGAGATCATCGAGGCGCATCATCGTCACAAGGTCGACGCGCCGTCCGGCACCGCGCTGACGATGGGCGAAGTGATCGCCAACGCGCTCGGCCGCAATCTCGACGACTGCGCGATCTACGGCCGCGAAGGCGTGACCGGCGAGCGCGATCCGTCGACGATTGGCTTCTCGGCGATTCGCGGCGGCGATATCGTCGGCGATCATACGGTGCTGTTCGCGGGCATCGGCGAGCGCATCGAGATCACGCACAAATCGGCAAGCCGCCTGTCATATGCACAAGGCGCGCTTCGTGCTGTACGCTTCCTCGAAGGCCACGACAACGGCTTCTTCGACATGCAGGACGTGCTCGGCCTGCGTTGAGCGAAGCCCGTTGCGCGTAGGCGGAGTAGCGCATCCCGAGCGCGCCCTCCCGAAGTCACTTTCCCAAGGCGAGGTCAGATGGCAGGCAGCAGCGGCATCATCCATTACCTGCAAACGAGCGACGCAATCACGCATGGCGTCGCCTATGTGCTGCTGGCCATGTCGATTGCGAGCTGGTGTTTTCTGATCGTCAAGAGCTGGATTCTGACGCGCGCGAAACACCAGGCCAACCGGGCGATCGCGCGCTTCTGGCAGGCGCCGACGCTCGCCGAAGGCGTCGCCATCCTGCGCCGCACTGATCGTGAGCGCGTGTTCGCGCCGCTCGCCGAAGCGGCGCTGAATGCGGCCGAGGTCGACATTCCGGGCGCCCTGCTCGCGCGCGTCGAGCGCAGCGAACGGGTGCTGCGCGCGCTGCGCCAGGCGCTCAATGCGTCGCAGCGGCGGCTCGAGTTCGGTCAGGTGCTGCTTGCGTCGGTTGGCAGCACCGCGCCGTTCGTCGGTCTGCTCGGTACCGTATGGGGTATCTATCACGCGCTCGGCAGCATCGCGGCGAGCGGGCAGGCGCAGATCGAGAACGTCGCGGGACCGGTGGGCGAGGCGCTGATCATGACCGCGTTCGGTCTGGTGGTCGCGATTCCGGCGGTGCTCGCGTACAACGTGCTGGGCCGCCTCGTGCGGCAATTGTCCGAGGAGTTGGACGGCTTCGCGCACGATCTGCATGCGTACGTGTGCTCCCCAACCGAGCACGCGCCGACGCCTCCGCGCGCGCAGCAGGCGGCGCGCGAGGCGCACCGCTGACTTGTCACGCGCGGCGGGCTCGGCACATCGCGACCTTCCTCGCACGACACACCGCCCATCGCACGGGCAAGCTCAGACGCAAGGAGGCGACATGGCATTCGGCGGACTCGAGAAGAAGCAGACGGCCGCGCCGATGGCCGAGATCAACATGACGCCGCTGATCGACGTGATGCTGGTGCTGCTGGTGATTTTCATCATCACCGCGCCGCTGTTCTCGCACGCGATCCGGCTCGATCTGCCGAAGGTCGCGGCGGCGCCCGTGCGCCAGACCCCGCAAACCATCTCCCTTTCGATCGACGGCGCCGGCAAGCTCTACTGGAACGGCAAGCCGATCACGCTCGCGCAGATGCGCGCGCAGTTCGCCGAAGCCGGCAAGCAGGCGGACCAGCCGGACATCCAGTTGCGCGCGGAGCGCTCGACGCGCTACGAAGTGATTGCGCAGGTGATGGGCGCCGCGCAGCAGGCGGGGCTCGAGCGGATCGGCTTCGTGACGGACCCGCCGCCGCCCGCCGCGCAGCACTGAGCGCCACCGGGTGCGCACCGCGTTCACGAATCCGGCATACCCAGTCCCGCGCCACGCCGCGCGGCGCACCCGTCCGCGAACGGTATAATCAGCCCTTTCCCCGCCGAAGGGGAAACGACGCAACGACATTCTGCAGAGCACCGGGCCGGTGCGAAAGCACCGAACCTGGCGATCCCATCACACCATGCACGAAAAATACGTTCCCTCCGACGTCGAAGCCGCCGCGCAAGGGCAATGGCGCGCCATCGACGCCTACAAGACGACGGAAACCACCGACAAGCCCAAGTTCTACTGCGTCTCGATGCTGCCGTATCCGTCGGGCAAGCTGCATATGGGGCACGTGCGCAACTACACGATCAACGACGTGATGTACCGCTATCTGCGGATGAACGGCTACAACGTGCTGATGCCGATGGGTTGGGATGCCTTCGGCATGCCGGCGGAGAACGCCGCGATGGCCAACAACGTGCCGCCCGCGCAGTGGACCTACGACAACATCGCTTACATGAAGAAGCAGATGCAGTCGATGGGCCTCGCGATCGACTGGTCGCGCGAAGTCGCGACCTGCAGCCCTGACTACTACAAGTGGAACCAGTGGCTGTTCCTGAAGATGCTCGAAAAGGGCATCGCGTACAAGAAAACCGGCACCGTGAACTGGGACCCGGTCGACCAGACCGTGCTCGCGAACGAGCAGGTGATCGACGGGCGCGGCTGGCGCTCGGGCGCGCTCGTCGAAAAGCGCGAAATCCCGATGTACTACATGCGCATCACGCAGTACGCGGATGAACTGCTGAACGATCTCGAAGGCCTCGGCTGGCCCGAGCGCGTGAAGATCATGCAGCAGAACTGGATCGGCAAGAGCTTCGGCGTGAACTTCGGCTTCCCGTATGAAATCGACGGCGAACAGAAGCTGCTGCGCGTGTTCACGACGCGCGCCGACACGATCATGGGCGTCACGTTCTGCGCGATCGCCGCCGAGCATCCGCTCGCCACGCGTCTCGCGCAAGACAAGCCGGAACTGCAGCCGTTCATCGACGAATGCAAGCGCGGTGGCGTCGCCGAAGCCGACGTCGCGACGATGGAAAAGAAAGGCATGGCCACCGGCTTCTACGTCACGCATCCGCTGACGCAGGCGAAGGTCGAGGTGTGGATCGGCAACTACGTGCTGATGACTTACGGCGAAGGCGCGGTGATGGGCGTGCCGGCGCACGACGAGCGCGACTTCGCGTTCGTGAAGAAGTACGGGCTGCCGGTCAGGCAGGTCGTCGCGGTCGAGGGCAAGGAATTCTCGACCGAAGCGTGGGCGGAGTGGTACGGCGAGAAGACCGGCACGCTGGTGAACAGCGGCAAGTACGACGGCCTCGCCTACGACGAAGCCGTAGACCGCATCGCCGCCGATCTCAAGGAACTGGGCCTCGGCGACAAGCAGATCACGTGGCGTCTGCGTGACTGGGGCGTCTCGCGCCAGCGTTACTGGGGCACGCCGATCCCGATCATCCACTGCCCGAAGTGCGGCGACGTGCCGGTGCCGGAAAAAGACCTGCCGGTCGTGCTGCCGGAAGACCTGGTGCCGGACGGCACGGGCAATCCGCTCGCGAAGTCCGAAGCGTTCCTGAACTGCACGTGCCCGAACTGCGGCGGCGCGGCAAAGCGCGAAACCGACACGATGGACACCTTCGTCGATTCGTCGTGGTACTTCTACCGCTACGCGTCGCCGGATGCGAAGACGATGGTCGACGAGCGCACCGACTACTGGGCGCCGATGGATCAATACATCGGCGGTATCGAACACGCGATCCTGCACCTGCTGTACTCGCGTTTCTGGGCGAAGGTGATGCGCGACCTCGGTCTCGTGAAGTTCGGCGAACCGGCGAAGAACCTGCTCACGCAGGGCATGGTGCTCAACGAAACCTATTACCGCGAAAACGAAGCGGGCAAGAAGACCTGGTACAACCCGGCGGAAGTGACCGTGTCGTTCGACGACAAGGGCCGCCCGGTCGGCGCGGTGCTGAACGCTGACGGCCAGCCGGTCGTGCTCGGCGGCGTCGAGAAGATGTCGAAGTCGAAGAACAACGGCGTCGACCCGCAGATGCTGATCGATCAGCACGGCGCGGACACCGCGCGTCTGTTCGTGATGTTCGCGGCGCCGCCCGAGCAGCAGCTCGAGTGGTCGGGTTCGGGCGTCGAAGGCGCGAGCCGCTTCCTGCGTCGCGTGTGGAACTTCGGCTATTCGAACGAAGCCGCGCTGCGCGCGGGCGGCCAGTTGGACGCCGCACGATTCAACGACACCGACAAGGCGCTGCGTCGTGAGATCTATAGCGTGCTGAAGCAGGCCGATTTCGACTATCAGCGTCTTCAGTACAACACGGTGGTATCGGCCGCGATGAAGATGCTCAACGCGCTCGACGGCGCGAAGGGCGCGCAGACCGCCGTGCTGCGTGAAACCTACGGTGTGATGCTGCGCGTGCTGTACCCGGTCGTGCCGCACCTGACGTTCCAGCTGTGGCAGGAGCTCGGCTATGCCGACGAATTCGGCCCACTGCTCGACGCGCCGTGGCCGAAGGTCGACGAGAAGGCGCTCGAACAGGCCGAGATCGAACTCGTGCTGCAGGTGAACGGTAAGGTGCGCGGCGCGATCACGGTCGCGAAGGACGCGTCTCGCGAAGCGATCGAGCAGCTCTCGGCCGAGCACGCAATGGTCGTGAAGTTCAGCGAAGGCAAGGCGCCTAAGAAGATCATCGTGGTGCCGGGCCGCCTCGTGAACGTGGTCGTTTGACGTTCCAGGCCCTCATCCGGCAGACGGAGCGCCGCCCGCCCGGCGGCGTTCCTCGGCACCGCGAATCCACTGCGAACCGGGAGCGAATGTGACTCGCAGATCGTTTTTGACGCTCGCTTGCAGCGTAATGATGTTGTCGGCCTGCGGCTTCCAGTTGCGCGGCCAGCAGGACTTCGCGTTCAAGCGCCTCTATGTGGCGGGCGGCTCGCCCGCGGCCATGGCGCGCTTCACGCGCATCGTGCAGGGCGGCAGCGACACCGTGGTGGTCAGCTCGCCCGCCAATGCCGATGCGCTGCTGCAGATCACGCAGAACCGCAACGTCAGCACGCTGACGCTGAATTCGCTGGGCGTCGTCGCCGAGTATCAGCTGAATCTGCAGATGACCTACACGCTGACCGGCAAGGACGGCACCGTGTTGATTCCGGGCAGCGTGATCGCGCTGAACCGCGCGATGACCTATAGCGACCAGTTCTCGCAGGCGAAGGCCGCCGAGTCCGACATCCTGTTCGCCGACATGGAAAACGACGCGGTCGATCAGCTCGTCCGCCGTCTCGGCGTGGTGCGCTCGCTGCATCCGACGCCGGCCGAGGCCGTGCCGGCCATCGTGCCGCGCGCACCGCTGCCGCCGCCGCCGCTGTGAGCATCGCGCCGTTCGTGATTCGTCGAATCTCATTCATCCCGTCAACCGCCAGCCATGCAACTGCGACCTGACGCGCTCGAAGCGCATCTCGCCCGCGGCCTCGCCGGACTGTACGTCGTATACGGCGACGAGCATCTGCTCGCGCAGGAAGCGTGCGATCGCATCCGCGCGGCGGCGCGCGCGGCCGGCTTCACCGACCGCTCGGTGTTCACGGTCGAGCGCGGTTTCGACTGGAGCTCGCTGCTCGGCGCGAGCCAGTCGATGTCGCTGTTCGGCGACCGTCAACTGGTCGAGTTGCGCATTCCGTCGGGCAAACCCGGTAAGGAAGGCGCCGATGCGCTGAAGGTGCTCGCATCCACCGTCAACGACGACGTGCTGACGATGATTACGCTGCCGCGCCTCGATGCGGCCACGCAAAAGTCGGCATGGTTCACCGCGCTCGCCGACGCCGGCGTCGCGCTGAAGATCGATCCGGTCGAGCGCGCGCAGCTGCCGAACTGGGTCGGGCAGCGGCTCGCGGCCCAGGGTCAGCGCGTCGCAGCCGGCGAGGAGGGGCGGCGTGCGCTCGCGTTCATCGCCGAGCGCGTCGAGGGCAATCTGCTCGCCGCGCATCAGGAAATCCAGAAGCTCGGGCTGCTGTATCCGAACGGCTCGCTGAGCTTCGATCAGGTTCAGGACGCGGTGCTCAACGTCGCGCGCTACGACGTGTTCAAGCTCAACGAGGCGATGCTCGCGGGCGACGTCGGCCGTCTCGCGCGCATGCTCGACGGGCTGCGCGGTGAAGGCGAGGCCGCGGTGCTCGTGCTGTGGGCGGTCGTCGAAGAAGTGCGCACGCTGCTGCGGATCAAGCGCGGCGTCGCGGCCGGCAAGCCGCTCGCGATGCTCACGCGCGAGAACCGCGTGTGGGGTCCGCGCGAACGGCTGATCGGACCTGCGCTGTCGCGCGTCAGCGAAGCGGCGCTCGAGAAGGCACTCGCGCTGGCGGCGCGGCTCGACCGGCAGGTGAAGGGGCTGTCGGGCGGCACGCCGGGTAATCATCGCAACGATCCGCCGCCCGATCCGTGGGACGGCCTGTTCGAACTCGCGATGACGGTGGCGGCGCCGAAACCGTCGGCAGCTTCGCCAGTGCCGCCGTCGCGACCTCGGGTGCCGACTGCGGCGCCGGCGCGGCGGCCAGTCTGAAGCGGCACGGCTGATTCGCGCGAGCGTCGAAGCAGTGGCTGACGCGAGCAATCGTGTACCAACTGCCAGTCGTTCCACACATACAGACCAGCGTGTTTCGCGTGCCACGCGCCGAACGAAACGCATCGGCGAACCTGCGACAGCACAGTGCACCCGCACGCCCGCGTGCGAGCAAAGCCCCGGTACCCGACTTACAATCGTTTGATCTTTCGCTAATCCTGCCCGACCACCGCATGCCAACGTGCGGGGCATCACGAGAATGACCATGGATATCGACCAGTACATGACCGACCTCGGGCAACGCGCCCGTCAGGCTTCGCGTGCGATGGCGCGGGCGTCGACCGCCGCGAAGAATGCGGCGCTTGCGGCCGTTGCCGAGGCGATCGAGCGCGATGCCGATCTGCTGAAGGCCGCCAACGCGCGCGACCTCGAACGCGCCCGCGGCAAGGGCCACGATGCCGCGTTCATCGACCGGTTGACGCTGTCCGACAAGGCGCTGAAAACGATGGTCGAAGGCCTGCGCCAGGTCGCCGCGCTGGCCGACCCGATCGGCGAGATCAGCAATCTGAAGTACCGGCCGAGCGGCATCCAGGTCGGCCAGATGCGTGTGCCGCTCGGGGTGATCGGCATCATCTACGAATCGCGCCCGAACGTGACGATCGACGCGGCGGCGCTGTGCCTGAAGTCCGGCAACGCGACCATTTTGCGCGGCGGCTCGGAAGCGCTCGAATGCAATACCGCGCTCGCGAAGCTGATCGGCGAGGGCCTCGAAGCGGCCGGTCTGCCGCAGGACGCGGTGCAGGTGGTCGCGACGTCGGACCGCGCGGCGGTCGGCAAGCTCATCACGATGACCGAGTACGTCGATGTGATCGTGCCGCGCGGCGGCAAGAGCCTGATCGAGCGTTTGATGAACGAAGCGCGCGTGCCGATGATCAAGCACCTCGACGGCATCTGCCATGTCTATGTCGACGATCGCGCGGACCTGGCGAAGGCGCTCAACGTCTGCGACAACGCGAAGACGCACCGCTACGGCACCTGCAACACGATGGAGACGCTGCTGGTCGCGCGCGGCATTGCGGCCGAAGTGCTGCCGCCGCTGGGCAAGCTGTATCGCGGCAAGGATGTCGAGCTGCGCGTCGATGCGGCGGCGCGCGCGGTGCTGGCCGATGCGGGCGTCGGTCCGCTCGTCGACGCGACCGAGGAAGACTGGCGCACCGAATATCTCGCGCCGGTGCTCGCGATCAAGGTGGTCGACGGCATCGACGCGGCGATCGAGCACATCAACACGTATAGCTCCCAGCACACCGACGCGATCGTCACCGAAGACCACGACCGCGCGATGCGCTTCCTGCGCGAAGTCGATTCGGCGAGCGTGATGGTCAACGCGTCGACGCGTTTCGCGGACGGCTTCGAGTTCGGCCTCGGCGCCGAGATCGGCATTTCGAACGACAAGCTGCACGCGCGCGGCCCGGTCGGCCTCGAAGGGCTGACGTCGCTGAAATACGTCGTGCTGGGTCATGGCGAAGGCCGTCAATAAAGCACGAGTCGAAGCGCCACAACAACAAGGACCACAAGGACCCCCGCCGATGCTTTGGGTAAAGACGTTTCACATCGTATTGATTGCCTCCTGGTTTGCCGGCCTGTTCTATCTGCCGCGCATCTTCGTCAATCTGGCGATGGAAACGGAACCCGCCGCGACGGCGCGTCTTCTGCTGATGGCGCGCAAGCTGTTCCGCTTCATGAGCTTCATTGCCGTGCCCGCGATCGCGTGCGGCCTGTGGTTGTGGCTCGTGATCGGCATCGGCAGCGGGCAGGGCTGGATTCACGCGAAGGTCGGCGTGGTCGTGCTCCTCGTCATCTATCACGCGTATTGCGGCGTGCTGTTGCGCAGGTTCGAGCGCGGCGAGAATCGCCACTCGGACAAGTGGTATCGGATGTTCAACGAGCTGCCGGTGCTCGGTATGCTCGCGGCGGTCGCGCTGGTAGTGATCAAGCCGTTCTGAGCGGCTGACGGCGTTAAGCAGGGCGCTGGAATAGACCAAAGGGCGGTATGCCGGCTGAATGGCACACCGCCCTTTTGCGTTACCCCGTCGTTCCGCGTTACATCGCAGCGGATCACCCCTGCGAATCCACCCGCCGCCGGTGGATCACTTCCTTCGTTTGCGCGAGCTTCTCCAGCAGTTCGGGCCCGCGGCTCAGCGCGACGCCGACCGCCAGAATGTCGCCGATCGCCAGATGCGACACGCGCGAGGTCATCGGGGAGAAGATGTCGGTGTCTTCGTCGACGTTCGCAAAGAGGCCCACGGTTGCGAGCCGCGCGAGCGGCGAGTTGCCGTGCGTGATCGCGATCACCTTCGCGCCCGCGTGCAGCGCGGCCTTCGCGGCATCGATGATGTCGCGCGTGCGGCCCGTATTGGAAATCGCGACGACCACGTCCCCAGGTCCGAGCAGCGCGGCCGACATCAGAAACGTATGCGGGTCCGAATACGCGACGCTCGGCATGCCGAGCCGAAAGAACTTGTGCTGCACGTCGAGCGCGGCGATGCCTGAGCCGCCCGCCCCGTAGAACTCGATGCGCTTCGCTTGCGCGAGCATGTCGATCGCCGCGGCGACGCTATCCGACGACAGATTGTTGCGCACCTGAATCAGCGCGCCGATCGTTCGGTCGAGCACCTTCGCGGCGACGCCCGGCGTCGGCTCGTCGGGCCGCACGTCGCGATAGACGGCGGGCACTTCGCTGGCGATGCCCTGCGCGAGACGGATCTTGAATTCGCGAAAGCCGGAGAAACCGAGCGCGTGGCAGAAGCGCGCGATCGTCGGCTGACTCACGCCCGCGCGCGCGGCGACCTCGGTCATCGACAGATCGAGCACCTCGCGCGGCGCCTCGATCACGTAATCGGCCAGCTTGCGCTCGGACGGGCGCAGCTGGTCGCGCATCTCTTCCACCTGGGACAGCATCATCGGAAAACTCGCACTATGCTGAAGAACGTGTGGACTATATCCGATTGGTCGTTGGCGCACAAAAGATGGGTACAAAAACTACATATCGGCGAGTAAGTGTATTCCCTGGGTTTCTCCTGTAAAGCGCTAAGGCGCCGCCAGTAGGGCGACTTGACGATCCGCGCCATGCGGCGCCGCAACAGAGTTCGTCATTGCGATCATGTAGTTTTTCTACTAAGATGACGTCGTTCGATATCACAACCCCGCGATACCGCCAGGTGTCATGCGTGCGCCTGCCGCCAGCGACGAAGGAGCTCCGATGGTTTCCCCGCATTCGCAATTGTTGAAGGTCACGCAACGCGTGATCGAGCGCAGCAAGCCCACGCGCGAAGCGTATCTGGCCCGCATCGAGCATGCGCAGGGGCGCTTTCCGGCGCGCGGCGCGTTGTCGTGCGCGAACCTCGCTCACGGTTTCGCCGGCCTCGAGGGCAACGACAAGCTCGTGATCAAGCAGATTCGCGAGCCGAATATCGGCATCGTGTCGTCGTACAACGAGATGCTGTCGGCGCACGCGCCGTACAAAAACTACCCGGACATCATCAAGCAGGCCGCGCGCGAAAACGGCGGCGTCGCGCAATTCGCGGGCGGCGTGCCGGCGATGTGCGACGGCGTCACGCAGGGCAACGCGGGCATGGAGCTGTCGCTGTTCTCGCGCGAAGTGATCGCGATGAGCACGGCCGTCGCGCTCACCCACAACATGTTCGACGCGGCGCTGTGCCTCGGCATCTGCGACAAGATCGTGCCGGGCCTGCTGATCGGCGCGCTGCAGTTCGGCCATTTGCCGACCATCTTCGTGCCGGCCGGCCCGATGGCAAGCGGCTTGTCGAACGACGACAAAGCCAGGACGCGTCAGCAGTTCGCGACCGGCCAGTGCGGCCGCGACGCGCTGCTCGAAGCGGAAGCGGCCGCCTATCACAGCCACGGCACCTGCACGTTCTACGGCACCGCGAACAGTAACCAGATGCTGATGGAAGTGATGGGCCTGCATCTGCCGGGCTCGGCCTTCGTGCATCCGCACACGCCGCTGCGCGACGCGCTGACCGCGCAGGCCGCGCGCCGCGTGCTCGATCTGACGGTCGAGCGCGGCCACTACATGCCGATCGGCCATGTGGTCGACGAGAAGGCGATCGTCAACGGCATCGTCGCGCTGCTGGCGACCGGCGGTTCGACCAATCACACGCTGCACCTCGTCGCAATCGCGCGCGCGGCCGGCATCGTGATCGACTGGGACGACTTCGACACGCTGTCGCAGGCGGTACCGCTGCTTGCGAAGATCTATCCGAACGGCAAGGCCGACGTGAACCACTTCCACGCGGCGGGCGGCGTCGCGTTCCTCGTGCGCAATCTGCTCGAAGGCGGTCTGCTGCATGAAGACGTGAACACGGTCGCGGGCAAGGGCCTGAAGCGCTACACCGAGGAGCCGAAGCTGCTCGACGGCAAGCTGCAATGGGTGGCAGGTGTCGAGGCGAGCGCGGACACAGCGGTGCTGCGCGGCATCAAGGAGCCGTTCCAGCCGGACGGCGGCCTGCGTCTGATGCAGGGCAAGCTCGGCCGCGGCGTAATCAAGATTTCGGCGGTCGCGGCGCAGCATCGCATGGTGAAGGCGCCGGCAATCGTGTTCGATTCGCAGGAAGCGGTGCAGGAAGCGTTCGACAAGGGCGAGCTCAAGCGCGACTTCATCGCGGTGGTGCGCTTCCAGGGCGCACGCGCCAACGGCATGCCCGAGTTGCATCGTTTGACGCCGCTGCTCGGTGTGCTGCAGGATCAGGGTTTCCATGTCGCGCTGGTGACCGATGGCCGTATGTCGGGCGCGTCGGGCAAGGTGCCGGCGGTCATCCATCTGTCGCCGGAAGCGTTGCTGCAAGGCCCGATCGGCAAAGTGCGCACGGGCGACATGCTGGTGATCGACGCCGAAGCGGGCGTGCTCGACATCGAGATCGACGCAGCCGAGTGGGCCGCGCGTCCGAACGCCGAGCCGCTGCATCAGGCGGACAACGAAGTCGGCTTCGGCCGCGAGCTGTTCGGCGTGTTCCGTGCGGCGGCGGCGCCGGCGGAGCAGGGCGCGTCGGTGTTCGGCAAGCTGGTCGGCGAGGGCGGCACGGTCGATGGCCAGCACGGCCACGGCAGCCATCACAAGCACGGCCACGACGGTGACCATCAATCCAGCGACCACCATCACACGAGCACCGCGCAAGCCGGCGCGGCGCTGCAGAAACAAGGAGTCTGACTATGACGTCGAAAACAGTAAGCGATATCGTGCGCCTCGGCCCGGTGATTCCGGTGCTCGCGTTCGACACGGTCGAACAGGGCGAACACGTGTCGCGCGCGTTGCACGCGGGCGGCGTGAAGGTGCTCGAAATCACGCTGCGCACGCCGGCGGGCCTCGGCGCGATCGAGCGTGCGTGCGAACTCGCGGACGACATCGTGGTCGGTGTCGGCACGATCACGAAGCCCGAGCATTGCGCCCAGGCGAAGAAGGCGGGCGCGCAGTTCGGCGTGTCGCCGGGTCTGACCAAGGACATGCACAAGGCCGCGCAGGATGTGGGTCTGCCGCTGTTGCCCGGCGTGATGACGCCGTCGGACATCATCCTCGCGCTCGAGCTCGGCTACGAGATCGTCAAGTTCTTCCCCGCACAGCAGGCGGGCGGCGTGCCGATGCTGCAGGCGTTCCACGGCCCGTTCCCGGCGCTGAAGTTCTGCCCGACCGGCGGCATCACGCCGGAAAGCGCGCCGCACTTCCTGTCGCTGCCGAACGTGGTCTGTGTCGGCGGTTCGTGGCTCACGCCGAAGGCCGCGCTCGCCGCGCAGAACTGGGACGAGCTCACGCGCCTCGCGCGCGCCGCGAGCCAACTGGCGGCACCCGCGCACTAAGCTCCACAACCCAATAGCGCATCGGTCAACTGAACCGGGCCCAGGAGTCTCGTCGATACAGCCGCATCAGGCTGTCGCGCCGAGACTCTTTTTTTACCTGATATGCGTGCTGGATTTGCGCGCGCTTTCTGGAAACAAACAGTAGAATTCAGCGTCCGCGCGGCTAGCCGGGTTTTCAGGCATCGCGCAGGTTGCCGTGAGACGAAGTGCCGGCCGCATCCGCACTCTGAAGTCAATAAACCAAAGGAGGGGCTTCATGGAATCTGCCCACGGCAGCTTGCTGCTGGTCTACGCATTGATCGCGATCGCGCTGCTGATCTTGCTGATCACGCGCTTCAAGGTCTATCCGTTTCTCGTTCTGATCATCGTGTCGTTGCTGCTGGGCCTCGTGGCCGGCATGCCGATGCAGACCATCGTCAAATCGTTCGAAACGGGGAACGGCAACACGCTCGGGCACATTGCCGTCGTCGTCGGTCTCGGTACGATGCTCGGCAAGATGATGGCCGAATCGGGCGGCGCCGAGCGCATCGCGACCACGCTGATCAACTGGTTCGGTGAGAAACACATTCACTGGGCGATGATGGTGGTCGCGATCATCGTCGGCTTGCCGGTGTTCTTCGAAGTCGGCTTCGTGCTGCTGATTCCGATCGCGTTCAACGTCGCCAAGCGCACCAACAAATCACTGCTGCTGGTCGGCCTGCCGATGGTCGCGGGTCTGTCCGTCGTGCACGGGCTGATTCCGCCGCACCCGGCCGCACTGCTCGCCGTGCAGGCGTATCACGCGGACATCGGCAAGACGATCGCCTACGGTCTGATCGTCGGCGTGCCGTGCGCGATCGTCGCCGGTCCGCTGTTCGCGTTGCTGGTGAGCCGTCATGTCCAGTTGCCGAAGGAAAATCCGCTTGCCGCGCAATTTCTGGGCAGCGACGTGAAGGACGCCAACGGCGTGCAAAGTGGTAACGCCGCGAAGACCGCTGCACCGAAGCGCGAACTGCCGGGCTTCGGCATCACGCTGGTCACGATCCTGTTGCCGGTGGTCCTGATGCTGGTCGGCAGCTGGGCCGACCTGGTTTTCGAGCCGAAGACGCTGCCGAACGATCTGCTGCGCTTCTTCGGCAACACCGACGTCGCGCTGCTGACGGCCGTGCTGGTCAGCTTCTGGACCTTCGGCGCGAGCCGCGGCTTTAACCGCGAGCAGATTCAGAAGTTCTGCGGAGAATGTCTCGCGCCGATCGCGGGTATTACACTGATCGTCGGTGCGGGCGGCGGTTTTGGCCGCGTACTGATGGATAGCGGCATTTCGAAGGAAATCACCAGCGTGGCGACCGCGGTGCATCTGTCGCCGCTGCTGTTCGGCTGGCTCGTCGCGGCGATGATGCGTCTCGCGACCGGCTCGGCCACCGTCGCGATGACGACCGCCTGCGGCATCGTCGCGCCGATCGCGGCTGCAGGCGCGGTGCAGGTGAAGCCGGAACTGATGGTGCTCGCGACCGGCTCGGGCTCGCTGATCTTCTCGCACGTGAACGACGGCGGCTTCTGGCTGATCAAGGAATATTTCGGCATGACGGTGGTGCAGACCTTCAAGACGTGGTCGCTCCTCGAAACCATCATTTCGGTGATGGGGCTGGGCCTGACCTTCGCACTCGCGGCGGTCCTGTAAGGAGTTTCAAATGATTCTGATCGCAATGGGCGTGTCGGGCGCCGGCAAGACGAGGATTGGCGAAATGCTGGCCGAGCGCCTGCATTGCGCGTTCACCGACGGCGACGCGTTCCATAGCGCGGCGAACAAGGAGAAGATGCACCACGGCATTCCGCTCACCGACGAAGACCGCTGGCCGTGGCTGAAGACGATCCGCGCGGCGATCGAGGAAAAGCAGAAAGCGGGCGAGACGGCGGTGTTCACGTGTTCGTCGCTGAAGCGCTCGTATCGCGACATTCTGCGTGCCGGCGACAAGGACGTGTGCTTCGTCTACCTGAAGGGTTCGCGCGAGGTGCTCGCGGAGCGTCTCGGGGATCGCACCGGGCATTTCTTCGATCCGTCGCTGCTGCAAAGCCAGCTCGATACGCTCGAGGAGCCCGGTGACGACGAAGCGATCACGGTCAGCATCGATCTGACGCCGGAACAGATCGTCGACGAGGTGCTCAGGCAGGTCGAAGCGCGCTGAGTCGTTGATTGCTTCGCGTTCCAGCTTCGAACGCGGGACGAAAAAAAAGCCGCTCCCCGGAGCGGCTTTTTTATGCATTGAAGAAGCTGGGCCAGCCGATCAGCCGATCCGCTTCGCCAGTTCGACGGCCCGGCCGATGTACGAGCCGGGCGTCATCGCGAGCAGGCGGTCCTTCGCGTCCTGCGCAATCGCCAGGCCGCCAATGAAGCTCTGCAGCGCCTCGCGCGTGATGCCCTTGCCGCGCGTGAGTTCCTTCAGCTGCTCGTACGGGTTCTCGATGCCGTAACGGCGCATCACGGTCTGCACCGGCTCGGCGAGCACTTCCCAGCAGTTGTCGAGGTCTTCGTTCAGACGCTGCGCATTCACTTCGAGCTTGTCGAGGCCGCGGATCAGCGAGTCGTACGCGAGCAGCGAGTAGCCGAACGCGACGCCGATGTTGCGCAGCACCGTCGAGTCGGTCAGGTCGCGCTGCCAGCGCGACACCGGCAGCTTGTCGGCGAGGTGACGCAACGTGGCGTTCGCGAGGCCGAGGTTGCCTTCCGAGTTTTCGAAGTCGATCGGGTTGACCTTGTGCGGCATCGTCGACGAACCGATTTCGCCGGCCTTCGTGCGCTGCTTGAAGTAGCCGAGCGAGATGTAGCCCCACACGTCGCGGTCCAGATCCAGCAGGATCGTGTTCGCGCGCGAGATCGCGTCGAACAGCTCGGCCATGTAGTCGTGCGGCTCGATCTGGATCGTGTACGGATTGAACGCGAGCTTCAGACGGTTCTCGACGACGTCCTTCGAGAATGCTTCCCAGTCGAACTCCGGATACGCGGACAGGTGCGCGTTGAAGTTGCCGACCGCGCCGTTCATCTTGCCGAGCAGTTCGACCTTCGCGATCCGCTCGATCGCACGCGCGAGCCGCGCGGCGACGTTGGCGATTTCCTTGCCGAGCGTGGTCGGGCTGGCCGGCTGGCCGTGCGTGCGCGACAGCATCGGCTGGGCGGCGTGCGCGTGCGCGAGCGCAACGAGGCGTTGATGCACCGAGCGCAGCGCCGGCAGGATCACGTGTTCGCGCGCGCCGGCGAGCATCAGGCCGTGCGACGTGTTGTTGATGTCTTCCGACGTGCACGCGAAGTGGATGAACTCGCTCGCGCGCTCCAGTTCTTCATGGCCCTTCACCGATTCCTTCAGCCAGTATTCGACGGCCTTCACGTCGTGGTTCGTCACGCGCTCGATTTCCTTGATGCGCGCGGCGTCGTGCGCGGTGAAGCGCTCGGCCAGTTGCAGCAGGAATTGCTCGGACGCCTCGGAGAAGCGCGGCACTTCAGCGAAGCCGGCGCGCGACAGCGCGATCAGCCAGTGGATTTCGACCGTCACGCGATTGCGCATGAAGGCGGCTTCCGAGAGCCAGTCGCGCAGGGCCTCGGTTTTGGCGGCGTAGCGGCCGTCGAGCGGGGAAAGCGCGTTCAGCGCGAACAGGGTGTCGGGGCGGGTGTCGGACATGATGAGGACCGGGTTGAAGCGGTTGAGCGCTCAGCGAGCGGGTCGGGAACGGAGGGAACCGTGGATTTTACCACTGTGACGCGATGGGCCCGCCCGGATGCGTCGGTCGCAATCCGCGCCGCTAGAATGCAGACTTCTTCCCTCTCGACGGCAAGCGCAATCGCATGGAACTGAAATGGCTCGAAGACTTCATTTCGCTCGCGGAAACGCGTAGCTTCAGCCGCTCGGCCGAGTTGCGCCACGTCACGCAGCCGGCTTTCTCGCGCCGCATCCAGGCGCTCGAGGCGTGGCTCGGCACGGAACTGATCGACCGTTCTGTTTATCCGACGCGGCTCACGGCGGCCGGACAGGTGTTCAACGAGCAGGCGCTCGCGATGCTGTCGCAATTCCACGAGGCGCGCGCGCTGCTGCGCGGCCACACGGCGACGCCCCAGGCGACGATCGAA
The DNA here is from genome assembly GCF_014397645.1 of Paraburkholderia sp. 31.1. Classification (NCBI taxonomy): domain Bacteria; kingdom Pseudomonadati; phylum Pseudomonadota; class Betaproteobacteria; order Burkholderiales; family Burkholderiaceae; genus Paraburkholderia; species Paraburkholderia sp. 31.1. The sequence continues at coordinate 140,091 of NZ_VZQN01000001.1, read as the reverse complement.
TTCGCGGTCCCCCACACGCTGTCGCTCACTTACTTCCCGCGCTGGCTGCAGCGCATCGAGGCGCAGATGGGCCCGATCCACACGCGGCTGCGCGCGCTGAACGTGCACGACGCGGCGCTCTCGCTGGTGGAAGGCGGCTGCGATCTGATGATGGGCTACCACCATCCGAGCCATCCGGTCGCGCTCGATCCGGCGCGCTACGACATGCTGACGCTCGGCCACGAGCCGATCAGCCCGTTCTCGGCGCCGGCCCGCGCGGGGCGGCCGCGTCACACGCTGCCAGGCTCGGCCGATGCGCCCGCGCCGTATCTGTCGTACACGCCGAACGCGTACCTCGGGCGCATGACCGAGGTGATTCTCGCGAACGCGCCGGAGCGCCTGTACCTCGACCGGCTCTACGAAACCGACATGGCCGAGGGGCTCAAGGCGATGGCGCTCGCTGGTCACGGCATCGCGTTTCTGCCGCATAGCGCGGTCGAAGATGCGGTGGCCGAAGGCCGGCTGATCCGCCTCGATCGCGCGACGCGCGGCACGCCCGAAGGGCAACTGACGCTCAGCATGGAGATTCGCCTGTATCGCGACAAGCTCGCCGCGAAAAGCGACGACGCGCGCCAGATTCTCGTGCGCCAGTTGTGGGACGTGGTGTCGGAGGAACTCCGGCAGAGCGCCGCCTGAGCCGCGGCATAAAACTCAAACTCGAACCCGCGTCGCGACGACGCGAATTTGCGGCTTTGCGAACGTTATGCAAGAAAAACATAACGGGATAAGGAAACGGCATTGGATTTCGATACGGCGTTTTTCCACAATGCCCGTACTCGATCAAACGCCGGAGCGTTCATGTCATCCCAGCAACAAGCCGCAGAATCGGTACAAGCCGCCTCAACGTTGCAAGCCGTTCCCTCCTACCTCAATAAGGAAGACCTCGGCCCTTGGGGCAACTATCTGCGCCAGGTCGACCGCGTCGCGCCGTATCTCGGTTCGCTGTCCCGCTGGCTCGAAACCCTGAAACGCCCGAAGCGCATTCTCGTCGTCGACGTGCCCATCGAACTCGACAACGGCACGGTCGCGCACTTCGAGGGTTATCGCGTGCAACACAACGTGTCGCGCGGTCCGGGCAAGGGCGGCGTGCGTTATCACCAGGACGTTACGCTATCCGAAGTGATGGCGCTGTCCGCGTGGATGTCGGTGAAGAACGCGGCGGTGAACGTGCCGTACGGCGGCGCGAAGGGCGGCATCCGCGTCGATCCGCGCACGCTGTCGCGTGGCGAGCTCGAGCGCGTGACGCGCCGCTATACGAGCGAGATCGGCATCATCATCGGACCGAATACCGACATCCCCGCGCCGGACGTGAACACGAACGAGCAGATCATGGCGTGGATGATGGACACGTACTCGATGAATCAGGGCCAGACGGCCACCGGCGTCGTGACTGGCAAGCCGATCACGCTCGGCGGCTCGCTCGGCCGTCGCGAGGCGACCGGCCGCGGCGTGTTCGTGGTGGGCTGCGAAGCGGCTCGCCGCATCGGCTTCGACATCGAAGGCGCGCGTATCGCGGTGCAGGGCTTCGGCAACGTCGGCGGCATCGCCGCGCGTCTATTCCAGGAGGCGGGCGCGAAGGTCGTCGCGGTGCAGGACCACACCGGCTCGGTGTACAAGTCCACCGGCATCGACGCGGTCGCGCTGCTCGACTACGTCGCGAAGACGGGCGGCGTCGGCGGTTTCCCCGAAGCCGATGCGATCACCGGTGATGAGTTCTGGACCGTCGAGTCGGACATCCTGATTCCGGCGGCGCTGGAAAATCAGATCACCGAAAAAAACGCCGGCAAGATCAACACCAGGATCATCGTCGAGGGCGCGAACGGCCCGACCACCACGGCGGCGGACGACATCCTGCACGATCGCGGCATCCTCGTGATTCCGGACGTGGTCGCGAATGCTGGCGGTGTGACAGTGTCATATTTCGAATGGGTCCAGGACTTCTCGAGCTTCTTCTGGACCGAGGACGAGATCAACGAGCGCCTCGAGCGCGTGATGCGCGAAGCGTTCGCGGCGGTGTGGCAGGTGTCGAGCGAGCAGAACGTGTCGGTGCGCACGGCTGCGTTCATCGTCGCGTGTAAGCGGATTTTGCAGGCGCGCGAGATGCGCGGCTTGTATCCCTGATTGACCGTGTCCTATCTTGTTTGAAACGGCGGTGACGCGGCCCGGTATCCGGGCCGGGAGGCGCACACCGCCGAAACTTCGTGCATCAACGCGGTCCACAAGACGGCGTGTTTGACCGGCGGGCGGCATCCTATCGATGCCGCCCGCCTTCTCATATGCACGAAACGGCCGTGCCACGGCGCCGCGAGCCCATCGCGGCGTGCGCGCAACAGAATGGTTAATAGCGATACTTTCAGAAAAATTACTTTGTTACACTGGCGCCGGTTCTTGCCAAGGAGATCAGGATGAAGATTAAAAAAGCTGCGCTGCTGCTCGCGACTCTCGGACTGTTTACGGTTGGCGCGCATGCGCAAGACTCGGGCACGCTGAAAAAGATCAAGGATACGGGCGTCATTTCGCTGGGCCATCGCGAATCGTCGATCCCGTTCTCCTATTACGACGAAAAGCAGAACGTGATCGGCTACTCGCAGGATTACGCGATGAAGATCGTCGAGGCCGTCAAGCAGAAGCTGAACATGCCGAACCTGAAGGTGAAGCTCGTGCCGGTCACGTCGCAGAACCGCATTCCGCTCGTGCAGAACGGCACGGTCGACATCGAGTGCGGCTCCACCACGAATAACCTCGAGCGTCAGCAACAGGCCGCCTTCACGAACACGATCTTCGTGATCGGCACGCGCCTGATGACCAAGAAAGATTCCGGCATCAAGGACTTCCCGGACCTGAAGGGCAAGACGGTCGTCACGACCGCCGGCACCACGTCCGAGCGCCTGCTTCGCAAGATGAACCAGGACAAGAACATGGGCATGAACATCATCAGCGCGAAGGATCACGGCGAATCGTTCCTGACGCTGTCGACGGGCCGTGCCGCCGCGTTCATGATGGACGACGCGCTGCTCGCCGGCGAGCGCGCGAAGTCGAGCAACCCGGGCGATTTCGTGATCGTCGGCACGCCGCAATCGCGGGAGGCGTACGGCTGCATGCTGCGCAAGAACGACCCCGACTTCAAGAAGGTCGCCGACGACGCCATCGCGAAGGTGCAAACGTCGGGCGAAGGCGAACAGATCTACAAGCGCTGGTTCGAATCGCCGATCCCGCCGAAGGGCCTGAACCTGAACTTCCCGATGAGCGACGATATGCGTGCGCTGTTCAAGAATCCGAACGACAAGGCAATCGACTAAACTAGCTGCTTTTTCGACACTTTCAAAACGCTGAAAGGAACGGAAGGGGCCGCGCGCTTCTTCCGTTTCTTTTTGCCGGAGTCTTGGTCATGTCATATCACTGGAACTGGGGCATTCTGCTGAGTCCCGTCTCCACGGGCGAGCCGACCACCTACCTGGGCTGGCTGCTCTCGGGGCTGTGGGTGACGGTCACCGTGTCGCTGTCGGCATGGGTGATCGCGCTGATCGTCGGCTCGCTCTTCGGTGTGCTGCGCACGGTGCCCAACAAATGGGCGTCGGGCGTCGGCACCGTCTACGTTGCGATTTTCCGTAACATTCCGCTGATCGTGCAGTTCTTCATCTGGTATCTGGTGATACCGGAGCTGCTGCCCGTGTCGATCGGCAACTGGTTCAAGCAATTGCCGCCGGGCGCGCAGTTCTTCTCATCGTCGATCGTGTGTCTGGGCCTCTTCACCGCCGCGCGCGTGTGCGAGCAGGTGCGCTCGGGCATCAACGCGTTGCCGCGCGGCCAGCGCGCGGCCGGTCTCGCGGTGGGCTTCACGCAGTGGCAGACGTATCGCTATGTGCTGCTGCCGGTCGCGTACCGCATCATCGTGCCGCCGCTCACCTCCGAGTTTCTGAACATCTTCAAGAACTCCGCGGTTGCCTCGACGATCGGTCTGCTCGATCTGTCCGCGCAGGCGCGCCAGCTCGTCGACTACACGTCGCAAACGTACGAGTCGTTCATCGCGGTCACGGTCGCATACATGCTGATCAATCTGATCGTGATGCAACTGATGCGCTGGGTCGAAGTGAAGGCCCGGCTGCCCGGCTATATCGGAGGAAAGTGATGCATCATTTCGACTGGAGCGGTATTCCGGGCGCGCTGCCTACGCTATGGACCGGCGCGATCATCACGTTCAAGATCACGCTGATCGCGATCGTATTCGGCATCATCTGGGGCACCATTCTCGCGATGTTTCGACTGTCGCCGATCAAGCCGCTCGGATGGTTCGCACAGGCTTACGTGACGCTCTTCCGTTCGATCCCGCTCGTGATGGTGCTGCTGTGGTTCTTCCTGATCGTGCCGCAGGTGCTGCAAAGCGTGCTCGGTCTGTCGGCCGACATCGACATCCGGCTCGCCTCGGCGATGGTCGCGTTCTCGCTGTTCGAGGCCGCGTATTATTCGGAGATCATCCGCGCCGGCATTCAGGCGGTGCCGCGTGGTCAGGTCAACGCGTCGTTCGCGCTCGGCATGACCTATGGGCAGGCGATGCGCCTGATCGTGCTGCCGCAGGCGTTCCGCGCAATGGTGCCGCTGCTGCTCACGCAGGGTATCGTGCTGTTTCAGGATACGTCGCTCGTCTACGTGATCAGCCTCGCCGACTTCTTCCGCACGGCTACGAATATTGGCGATCGTGACGGCACGAACGTCGAGATGGTACTGTTCGCGGGCGCGTGTTATTTCGTGATCTGCGTGATCGCGTCGAGCCTCGTCAAAGGTCTTCAGAAAAAGGTCGCAAGATGATCTCTATCAAGAATGTTTCGAAGTGGTACGGCCATTTCCAGGTGCTGACCGACTGCACGACGGAAGTCAAAAAGGGCGAAGTGGTCGTGGTGTGCGGGCCGTCCGGTTCGGGCAAGTCCACGCTGATCAAGACCGTCAACGGACTCGAGCCGTTCCAGAAGGGCGAGATCGTCATCAACGGCCAGTCGCTGACCGACAAGAAAACCAATCTGTCGAAGCTGCGCTCGAAGGTCGGCATGGTGTTCCAGCACTTCGAACTGTTTCCGCATCTGTCGATCGTGCAGAACCTGACGCTCGCGCAGGTCAAGGTGCTCGGCCGCTCGAACGACGAGGCGACCGCGAAGGCCCTGAAGCTGCTCGATCGCGTCGGTCTGCGCGCACATGCGGACAAGTATCCGGGGCAGCTGTCCGGTGGTCAGCAGCAGCGCGTGGCGATTGCGCGTGCGCTCTCCATGGACCCGATCGCGATGCTGTTCGACGAGCCGACCTCGGCGCTCGATCCGGAGATGATCAACGAAGTGCTCGACGTGATGGTCGAACTCGCGCAGGAAGGCATGACCATGATGTGCGTGACGCACGAAATGGGCTTCGCGAAGAAGGTCGCGCATCGCGTGATTTTCATGGACAAGGGTTTGATCGTCGAAGACGACCGCAAGGAAGACTTCTTCGCGAATCCGAAGTCGGATCGCGCGAAGGATTTTCTCGCGAAGATTCTGCACTGAGGGTGGGTGCGCAGGCCTCGTTTCGGGGCTCGCGCGGGACGAAAAAAAGCCGCTCCGTGGAGCGGCTTTTTGTTTCGCAGGCGTAAGGTGACGCGGCGGCTTACGACTCGAACGCTGCCGTGTCATCGGCGGCTTCGAGATCGGTTTCGCTGTCGGGTGAAAGCGTGGTTGCGCTCGTGCCCACCGCGTGCGCGCCGTTCGACGCCGCGATCGTCGTGGCCGACGCCGATGCGTCGAGCGCCGGATTGCGCAGCTTTTCGAGCACCGACTCCGGCACCGGGATATTGGCGCGGCCGATCACGTCGCCATGCTGGAACATCAGCAGATCGCCGGGCTTGAACGCGGTCCACACTTCGTTGTCGGTCAGCGGCTTGGTCGCGATGACTGCGACGCGGTCTTCGGGTGTCGTGTATTTGGCGAAATCGATCGACACGTCCGCGTCGACCAGATGCGCGGTCGAAAACGGCCAGCGACGCACGACGTAATGCAGATGCGTCGAGCAATGCGCGAACAGGGCCTGGCCGTTAGACATCAGGAAATTGAACACGCCGTACTGCGTGATTTCACGCGTGAGCGTCTCGAGCGCGGCGAACAGCTCGTGAAGCGGCGGCTGCTGCGCGCCCGGAAAAGCCTTACGCAAACCTTCCAGCAGCGCGCAGAACGAGAGTTCGCTGTCGGTCGTGCCGACCGGCTGATACACGCCGTTCAGTTCCGGCGCGTAAGCCTGCAGATCGCCGTTATGCGCGAAGATCCAGTGACGCCCCCACAGTTCGCGCATGAACGGGTGGCAGTTTTCGAGCAGGATGTGCCCTTGCGTCGCCTTGCGGATGTGCGCGATCGTGTTTTTCGATTTGATCGGGTAGCGCTTGACCATCTCGGCGATCGGCGACGTGGCCGACGATTGATGATCGATGAACAAGCGGCACGCCTTGTCTTCAAAGAAAGCGATGCCCCAGCCGTCGGCGTGGTGATCGGTGACGCCGCCACGCGCCGCAAAGCCGGTAAAGGAAAACGTGACGTCCGTCGGCGCGGCGCAGTTCATTCCGAGAAGTTGGCACATGTTGCAGGTGAGCCTGTGAACGGAGTGAGCCGTTACAATGATGATTTCCCAAGCATATCACCGAGCCGGAGACGCCAAATAGCAAAATTGACATGTGTTTGGGCCGCTACAACGCGGTTTGACCGGTCGATCAGCGAGGCGCGCGAAGTCTCGTATTCCTGCCATGACTGCTTCCAACGTTTCCCCCGATTCCGTCACACTGGTCCGCCCGGACGACTGGCATCTGCACGTGCGCGACGGCGCGATGCTCGCGGCCGTGCTGCCTGACACCGCGCGCCAGTTCGGTCGCGCGATCATCATGCCGAACCTGAAGCCGCCGGTCACGACGACCGCGATGGCGGAGGCATATCGCGAGCGCGTCATCGCCGCGATTCCCGAGGGCGCGAAATTCGAGCCGCTGATGACGCTGTACCTGACCGACAACACGCCGCCCGACGAGATCCGCCGCGCGCGCGAGAGCGGCTTCGTGCACGGCGTGAAGCTGTACCCGGCGGGCGCGACGACGAACTCCGACGCGGGCGTCACCGATCTGATGAAGTGCGCGAAGACGCTGGAAGTGATGCAGGAAGTCGGCATGCCGCTGCTCGTGCATGGCGAGGTGACCGATTCGGACATCGATCTGTTCGATCGCGAAAAGGTCTTCATCGATCGCGTGATGATGCCGCTGCGCCGCGCATTTCCGGCGCTGAAAGTCGTGTTCGAGCACATCACGACGAAGGACGCGGCCGACTACGTCTGCGAAGCGGGCGTCGCGCCGCAACTGCTTGGTGCTACGATCACCGCGCACCATCTGCTGTACAACCGCAACGCGATTTTCCAGGGCGGCATCCGTCCGCATTACTACTGCCTGCCGGTGCTCAAACGCGAGACGCATCGCGTCGCGCTGGTCGAGGCGGCGAGCTCGGGCGATCCGCGCTTCTTCCTCGGCACCGACAGCGCGCCGCATCCGAAGGGGCTGAAGGAACACGCGTGCGGTTGCGCAGGCTGCTACACCGCGCTGCACGCGCTCGAGCTCTATACCGAAGCATTCGACAAGGCCGGCGCGCTCGACAAGCTCGAAGGCTTCGCGAGCTTCCATGGTCCGGACTTCTACCGTCTGCCGCGCAATACGGAGAAGGTCACGCTGCGTCGCGAGGAATGGACGCTGCCGGCCGAGCTGCCGGCCGGCGATACGCCGGTCGTGCCGCTGCGAGGCGGGGAGTCGATTGGCTGGCGTCTCGTTTGAGGCTGCGGTAGATGCGGGAGCGTGAGGCGGGGCAGCGAGCTGCCAATATTGATAAGGCGGCGAAAGCGGGCTCCGCGGTAGCGCATGAAGCCGCGGCGACCAAAGCTGCGCGCGGCATGGCACCCGAGCCTCTGCCACCGTGCTTCGCCGCAATCGACTGGTCGAAGCCGTGGTTCGCGCAATTCGCCACACGCGGTCAGCGTTGGCAGCAAGCCGCGCTGACCGGCTACGCGGACCTTCTCGCCGCGATGAACGCCGACGCCGCCCAGATGCAACAGACCACCGGCCGTGGCCAGCCGCTTGCGTTCATCGCGCAGGACGACCTGCCACCGGGTGCCGCGTACGAGGGGCATATAGCGTCGACCGGTTGCGTGCCGACGCGCCACAATCTGCACGACTTCTTCAACGGTTCGATGTGGTTCGCGTTTCCGCGCATCAAGGCGGCGCTGAACGCGCGCCAGTCGGCGGAACTCGACGTGCTCGGCGTCGGCCCGACGCGTGGCGGTGTGCGCGACATGCTGACCCTCTTCGACGAAAACGCGCTGCTGTTCGCTTGCGCCGATTCTTCGCTGAACGCCGCGCTACGCGGCTTCGAGTGGCAGACGCTGTTTGTCGCGTGGCGCGATGCGTGGGGGCGGCGCTGCGAAGTGCGGTGCTTCGGCCATGCGCTGCTCGAAAAGCTGATCGCGCCGTTCAAGGGCTGCACCGGCCATGCATGGATCGTCGACGTTCCGGCAGAGTATTTCGAATGGGACACCCCGACGCGGGACGCATGGCTCGATGAAGCCGTCAGCGCGGCGCTGCTCGGCCCCGACGCTTTGACGAGCCGCATTTTCGCGCCGCTGCCGGTGCTCGGCATTCCGGGCTGGTGGCCCGAGAACGAATCGCCGGCGTTCTACGACGACACGTCCGTGTTCCGCACGGGGCGGCGCAAGCGCTAGGCGCTTCCAAGTTCGGTGTTAAAATTCGCGCCAGCAAAGCAGGCCAGGCAGTCGCGGCCTCGACGGCTTCGGCCAACGAGGGCGAGGAAAGTCCGGACTCCACAGGGCAGGGTGATGGCTAACGGCCATCCGTGGCGACACGCGGAACAGGGCAACAGAAAGCAAACCGCCGATGGCCCGGCGCAAGCCGGGATCAGGTAAGGGTGAAACGGTGCGGTAAGAGCGCACCGCGGCTGTCGCAAGGCAGACCGGCACGGTAACCTCCACCCGGAGCAATTCCAAGTAGGCAGGCGCGCATCTTCGCGATGCAGGACGGGGCCCCCGTCTCGTCTGCGGGTAGGAAGCTTGAGCGCGTCAGTAATGGCGCGCCTAGAGGAATGGCTGCCACGCGGGTCGAGTCTTCGGGCGCGGCGCGTGCACAGAATCCGGCTTATCGGCCTGCTTTGCCGCTGAATAAGAAAAGCCGGCGTCCGTTGGGACGCCGGCTTTTTCATTTGGGGCGGGGTGGCGGCCGTGGCCGCCATCGCTTTCGCGCTCAGAGCGCGACGATGTCGAACGAATGCGTGAGTTCGGCGGTCTTCGCGATCATGATCGACGCCGAGCAGTATTTGTCGTGCGAGAGGTTGATCGCGCGCTCGACGGTCGCCGGGTTCAGATTCTTGCCCGTCACCGTGAAGTGGAAGTGGATCTTCGTGAACACCTTCGGATCTTCGCTCGCGCGCTCGGCCTTCAGCGTCACCGAGCAGCCGGCGATCTCCTGGCGGCTCTTCTTCAGGATCATCACGACGTCGTAGGCGGTGCAGCCGCCGGTGCCGAGCAGCACCATTTCCATCGGGCGCGGCGCGAGGTTGCGTCCGCCACCCTCGGGTGCGCCGTCCATCGCGACCAGATGACCGCTGCCCGTCTCGGCCGCGAACGCCATCCCGTCTTGTCCCATCCAGCTTACTTTGCATTCCATGCTGTCACTCCCACCGCGCATTGCTTTGTCGAGACGGCATTGTAGCCCGGTGTCTGACGATTGGCGCACGCTGAGCGCATCCCGCGTCCATGCACGGCGATTGCTTTCTTGTTGCGGTGCGGAATAGGCGGTCGGTTCCAGAATTCCTCGGGCAGTTTAGGGTCCTTACTCTAGGGCATGTCTGATGCGATTCGAATTTTTTGGCCTTTAGTGCTTGATCCAAAAGGAGTTTCGTCAAATGTCCTCCCTGCATCGAATCTGTCACATTATGAAAACCAATTTCACAATGCAAATCTTCTTGCGTTGCACAAGGGTGACTCTTATAATTTACTCCATCGTTGCAGCAGTTCTGCAACCTCCGCTGTCTCCTCCACCTCCTCCTTTGGTGGATTAAACCCGAACCGCTCGTTCGGGTTTTTTTTCGGCCCCGGTTGTCAGGCGTTTCGCCCCGTTTCCTGGCCGCTCGCGGCGAGCGCATCGCACGTTTTGACTTGCCAGCACAAATTCCTTTATAATTCAGGGCTTTTCCGCATCCGCGCCCGCGGAAGAAGAACCAGGGAGAGCCTGCACGCGCCTCGATGCGCACACTACAAGCAGGAAAGAACACATTGGGCGCAGCAATTTTTTTGGATCGATCATGAAGACGTTTTCCGCAAAAGCCCATGAGGTGACGCGCGAATGGTACGTGATTGACGCGACGGATAAGGTTCTCGGGCGTGTCGCCAGCGAAGTGGCACACCGTCTTCGCGGCAAGCACAAGCCTGAATTCACTCCCCACGTCGACACTGGTGATTTCATCATCGTCATCAACGCCGGCAAGCTGAAGGTCACGGGCAACAAGGTTACCGACAAGAAGTACTACCGTCACTCGGGCTACCCGGGCGGTATCTATGAAACGACGTTCGGCAAGATGCAGGAACGCTTCCCGGGCCGTGCGCTCGAGAAAGCGGTCAAGGGCATGCTGCCGAAGGGTCCGCTCGGCTACGCGATGATCAAGAAGCTGAAGGTCTACGCTGACGCAACGCATCCGCATTCGGCACAACAGCCGAAGGCGCTCGAGATCTAAGGGGAGCCCACATGATCGGTAACTGGAATTACGGCACGGGCCGCCGCAAGAGCGCCGTCGCTCGCGTGTTCATCAAGGCAGGCAAGGGCGACATCGTTGTGAACGGCAAGCCCATCGCCGACTACTTCTCGCGCGAAACGTCGCTGATGATCGTGCGTCAACCGCTGGAGCTCACGAACCACGGTGTCACGTTCGACATCAAGGTCAACGTGACCGGCGGCGGTGAAACGGGTCAAGCAGGTGCGGTTCGCCACGGCATCACCCGCGCGCTGATGGACTATGACGCAACGCTGAAGCCGGAACTGTCGAAGGCTGGCTTCGTCACGCGTGACGCTCGTGAAGTCGAACGTAAGAAGGTCGGCTTCCACAAAGCACGTCGCCGCAAGCAGTTCTCGAAGCGTTAATCGTTTCGGGCGTGAACCGGCCCTCGCGCCGGTTTGCAGCAAAAGCCGCCAACGCCACGCGCGAAGGCGGCTTTTTTTATGGTTTGCCGGGGTTCGCGGGCCGGTCTCGTTCGCTCAAGCGGCATCGGCTCGCCTTGCATCGACCTTGCAGCAAGAACCCATTGATTTTGTGGGCTTCAGCACGATATCCGGAACAGCCCTACAATATCGGCTAAAGCTATTTGGAGAGTTCGAATGAACGCAGTCACCGACACCCCCGTGACCGAGATGCCGGCCCCCTTCGTCTTCACCGACGCAGCGGCTGACAAGGTCAAGCAACTGATCGATGAGGAAGGCAACCCGGAGCTCAAGCTGCGCGTGTTCGTGCAGGGCGGCGGCTGCTCGGGCTTCCAATACGGCTTCACGTTTGATGAAGCGATCAACGAAGACGACACCGTGATGAACAAGAGCGGCGTCCAGCTGCTGATCGACTCGATGAGCTACCAGTACCTGGTCGGCGCAGAGATCGACTACAAGGACGACATCAACGGCGCGCAGTTCGTCATCAAAAACCCGAACGCGAGCACGACCTGCGGTTGCGGTTCGTCGTTCTCGGTCTGAGCGGACAGGCTCTTCGTGCCACAGTGAAAACGGCGCCTCGGCGCCGTTTTTTTATTGTTTTCGCGCCGCAGAGGCAACCCGCGACATCAAGAGGCGTGGGTTTGTTCGCATCTGCCTTTTCTCAGCGCGGATAAATAGCCCCCAACACCCGCTCCGCGGATGCCCCGGTCACGCTTGGCAGACTGCCCGGCAGACGCGCGATGCAGCGCATCGCGAGCCACGCGAACGCGAGCGGCTCGACCTGGCTCGGCGGCACGCCGAGCGCGTCGGTCGTCATCACGGGCACGCCGCTTACACCACTGTCTTCGAGCGCCTGCTGCAACGCCTTCATGATCTCCGGATTGCGCGCGCCGCCGCCGCACACGTACACGGCCCGCGCATCGGATGCATGCCGCTCAATCTCGCGCGCGACCGTCACCGCGGTCAGCGCGACGAGCGTCGCCTGTACGTCGGCTGCTGCGAGCGCGGAGAACGGCTCGAGCTTCGCATCGAGCCATGCGGTGTTGAACAGATCGCGGCCGGTGCTCTTGGGCGGCTGCTCTGCGAAGAATGGTTCGTCGAGCAACGCGTTCAGCAGCTTGCGATCGACCTGGCCACTCGCCGCGAAATGACCGTTTTCGTCGAATGGCTTGCCGAGCTGGCGCTCGGCCCATGCGTCGAGCAGCGCGTTCGCCGGGCCGCAGTCGAAGCCGCGCACGCCGCCGGTCGCGTTCAGGATCGTGATGTTGCTGATTCCGCCAAGATTGCAGACGACGCGCGTTTCGTCCTTCGCACCGAAGATCGTCGCGTGAAAAGCGGGCACGAGCGGCGCGCCCTGGCCGCCTGCCGCGACGTCGCGGCTGCGGAAATCGGCGACCACGTCGATATGCAGCATTTCCGCGAGCAGCGCCGGGTTGTTGATCTGTCGCGTATACCCCTTTTCCGGCCGATGCCGCACGGTCTGCCCATGCACGCCGATCGCACGGACGTCATCGGCCGATACGCGGCTGTCGCGCAGCAGATCGTGGCAGCACACCGTGTAGCGCGTCGCGAGCGCGTTGGCGGCGAGCGCCTCGCGCTCGATCTCGTTGTCCCCCGGCTGTTGCAGCGCGAACAGCGCTTCGCGGATGCCGGCCGAAAAGCCGACGAACGCCTCGGCCAGCACCTCGGGCGGCTTCCCTTTGGCAAACCGGACGGCCACGCCGTCCACACCGTCCATGCTGGTTCCCGACATCAGTCCGAAATAGATGCCGTCTGCGGGATCTTGCGCCACGTCGCTGCTCCTGTCGATGTTCATTCCGATTCGTTGTAGCAGATTATCGGCGCAAACGGCGAAGGTGACGCGAGCCGCAACGAATTGGCCCATTGCGGGGCCGTGCGGGGCGCGTGAGTGGGCGCGGCGGCGCGCATCTATGGGACAATCCTGTTTTTTCGCGACTTCACGTTTCCAGCATGAGCACCGAGTCCACCCAGCCCAATCCCGCTTCCGCCTTCCCGATCACCGACGAAGTCCGTCACGCGCTCGCCGTGACCAGGCGCGGCGTCGACGAACTGCTGATCGAAGACGAATTCGCGCAAAAGCTCGCGCGCAGCGCGGCGACGGCCAAGCCGCTGCGCATCAAGCTCGGGCTCGATCCGACTGCACCCGACATCCACATCGGCCACACGGTCGTGCTGAACAAGATGCGCCAGTTGCAGGACCTCGGCCACACGGTGATTTTCCTGATCGGCGACTTCACGTCGCTGATCGGCGACCCGTCCGGGCGCAACGCGACCCGCCCGCCGCTCACGCGCGAGCAGATCGAATCGAACGCGAAGACCTATTTCGAGCAAGCCGCGCTCGTGCTCGATCGCGACAAGACCGAGATTCGCTACAACAGCGAATGGTCGATGCCGCTAGGCGCCGACGGCATGATCAAGCTTGCGTCGCGCTACACGGTCGCACGCATTCTCGAGCGCGAGGACTTCACGAAGCGCTTCCAGGGCGGCGTGCCGATCTCGATCCACGAATTCCTGTACCCGCTGATGCAGGGCTACGACTCGGTCGCGCTGAACGCGGACCTGGAGCTCGGCGGCACGGATCAGAAGTTCAACCTGCTGGTTGGTCGCGAGTTGCAGAAGCAGTACGGCCAGGAGCAGCAGTGCATCCTGACGATGCCGCTGCTCGAAGGGCTCGACGGCGTCGAGAAGATGTCGAAGTCGAAGAACAACTACATCGGCATCAGCGAAAAGCCGACCGACATGTTCGGCAAGCTGATGAGCATCTCCGACACGCTGATGTGGCGGTACTTCGAACTGCTGTCGTTCCGTCCGATGGACGAAATCGCCGGCTTCAAGCGCGAGGCCGACGCGGGCCGTAATCCGCGCGATTTCAAGGTGATGCTCGGCCAGGAAATCGTCGCGCGTTTCCACTCGCAGGCGGACGCCGAACGCGCGCTCGAGGACTTCAACCATCGCGCGAAGGGCGGCGTGCCCGACGACATCCCGGCCGTGACGCTCGCGGGCGCACCGCTCGCGATCGGCCAGTTGCTGAAGCAGGCGAACCTCGTACCGTCGACGAGCGAGGCGCTGCGCAATATCGAGCAAGGCGGCGTGAAGATCGACGGCACCGCGGTGTCCGACAAGGGCCTGAAGGTCGAAGCTGGCGAGTACGTCGTGCAGGTCGGCAAGCGCCGTTTCGCGCGCGTGACGCTGACGGCGTGATCGCGCTGATCCAACGCGTGCGGCGCGCCGAAGTGCGCGTCGCCGATCGCGTGACCGGCGCGATCGACGCGGGCCTGCTCGCGCTCGTCTGCGCGGAGCGCGGCGACACCGAGGCCACGGCCGACAAGCTGCTCGCCAAGGTGCTCGGTTACCGCGTGTTCAGCGACGCGGCCGGCAAGATGAACCTGTCGGTGCAGAATCTCGACGGCGCCGGACGCGCGGGCGGCCTGCTGCTCGTGTCGCAGTTCACGCTCGCGGCCGATACCAACAGCGGCCTGCGCCCGAGCTTCACGCCGGCCGCGCCGCCCGACGAGGGCAAGCGCCTGTTCGACTACTTCGTCGCCGCCGCGCGCGCGAAGCATCCGATCGTCGAGACTGGCGAGTTCGGCGCGGATATGCAGGTGTCGCTCGTCAACGACGGGCCGGTCACGTTCTGGTTGCAGACCAACGCGTAAAAGAACGCAAACGTTCGAGCACGCCGTCGCCGCACGCGGGCCGTGCCGCTGCTTTTTGCGACAATAGTCGCTCGACACAACCGCGAACGGCACCTCTCTCTCATGACGACGCAGATCCTGTTTATCCGGCACGGCGAGACCGACTGGAACCGCATCAAGCGCATTCAAGGCCACATCGACATTCCGCTCGCGACGACCGGCATCACGCAGGCGCGACGTCTCGCGCAGCGCCTCGC
This sequence comes from Paraburkholderia sp. 31.1, assembly GCF_014397645.1. NCBI lineage: Bacteria > Pseudomonadati > Pseudomonadota > Betaproteobacteria > Burkholderiales > Burkholderiaceae > Paraburkholderia > Paraburkholderia sp. 31.1. The sequence goes on along the minus strand of NZ_VZQN01000001.1, from coordinate 124,897 downwards.
CGACGAGGCGAAGCAGGGCGCGCGGCTCGACGCGATCTATTCGAGCGACTTGCAGCGCGCGCAGCAGACCGCGCAGCCGATCGGCGAGGCGCTCGGCCTGCCGCTGCAGCCGCGCGAGAACTTGCGCGAGCGCTCGTACGGCGCGTTCCAGGGCCATGACAGCGACGAGATCGCGCTGCGTTTCCCCGACGAATACGCGCAGTGGCAAACCCGCGATCCTGGCTTCGCGCCGCCCGAGGGCGAGTCGCACCGCGTGTTCTACCACCGCATCGTGCATGCGATCGAGCCGCTCGTCGCCGCGCATCCGGGCGGGCGCATCGCCTGTGTCACGCATGGCGGCGTGCTCGACTGCGTGCGCCGCTTTGCAACCGGCATGCGGCTCGACGCACCGCGCGACTACCCGCTGCTGAACACCAGCCTGAACGTCGTGGATTACGGGGACGGTCGCGCGACGATCGTGTCGTGGGCGGACGTAACGCATCTCGACGCGGGCAGCGCCGACGATGATGGTTTCAGGAAGGGACCGGGGCGCTAAGCAAAGGCGGGCAATGGCCCGAGACGCGTGCCGCAATCAATCCTGCTCCCGCACCGCCGCCGCCGCGCGGCGCCGAGCCCGCTTCGATACCCCATTGACCAGCGCCCAGCGGATCACCGGCGCGACGAACCGCACGCCAGGCCGCGCGAAGGTTCGACGCAGCGCCGCGTGGCGATTCAAGCCGAGCATCGTCTGCGCCCAGTCGGGCAACAGATCGACCCCCGCGTTGAGCATTAGCGTGCCAGCGGGCCGCATCGCGAAGCTCGGTGCCGGCGCGTTCATCAGAATTCTCACGACTTCGCGCGTGCGCTCGCTCGCGACGAGCGCGGGCCGCATCGCGAGCAGGTACGCCTCGATCTCGGCGCGCGAGCGCGGAATATCGACGGCGCCGAGCATTTCCGCGATGCGCGCGGTTTCCGCGAAGTATTGATCCTGCGCCGCGACGGACAGCACCGGATTCACATAGCGCAGGTGCGCGGTCATGAAGCTCGACGCTTCCGCGACGTGCACCCACGTCAGCAGCGCGGGCTCGCTCGCGCGATACGACTGGCCGTCCGGTGCGACGCCGGTCACGTCGAGATGAATGCGCTTCACGCGCTCGATCAGCGCGAGCGCATCGTTCTTGCTGCCGTACGTTGTGCCGGCGATGAACGTCGCCGTGCGACGCAGCCGGCCCAGGATGTCGGTGCGAAAGCTCGAGTGATCCCAAACGCCCGCGAGCGCGAGCGGATGCAGCGCCTGAAGCAGCAGCGCGCTGATGCCGCCGGTCATCATCGACGTGAAGTCGGCGTGGACCTTCCAGCAGACGGAGTCCGGCCCGAACAGACCGGGGTCGCCCGGCGGCGACGAGTAGTCGAGCACCGGTCCGCTGCCGGTCGTCAGATGCGTGACGCCGGCGGCGAGCTTCGAGCGCAGGCGGTGGGTGAGGCGCCGCGTGACATTGCCGGACGGGTCGCCGGCGGGATTGACAGGTGAACGGTTGGAAGGGCCGGGTTGCTGGGTCTGGTCTGACATCCTGGTCGGCCTCGTCGCGTGACTCAGTTCGTGGAATCCCACAGACCCGGCCGCGCGCTCGCCGAATCCGGCGCGGCCAGTCCGAAATGCCGGTACGTGAGCAGCGTGGCGATGCGGCCGCGCGGCGTGCGCTGCAGGAAGCCCTGCTGGATCAGATACGGCTCGAGCACGTCTTCGATCGTGTCGCGCTCCTCGCCGATCGCCGCGGCGAGGTTGTCGACACCGACCGGGCCACCGTCGAACTTGTGCAGGATCGCTTCGAGCAGCTTGCGGTCCATCAGGTCGAAGCCGACCGCGTCGACGTCGAGCATCCTGAGCGCGGCGTCGGCCACCTGCGCGGTGATGTTGCCGTCGGCCTTCACTTCGGCGAAGTCGCGCACGCGCCGCAGCAGGCGGTTCGCGATGCGCGGCGTGCCGCGCGCGCGACGGGCGATTTCGACCGCGCCGTCCGGATGGATCTGCGCGCCGAGCAGCGCGGCCGAACGCGTGACGATGCGCGCGAGCTCCTCGGCGTTATAGAACTCGAGTCGCGCGACGATGCCGAAGCGGTCGCGCAGCGGATTGGTCAGCATACCCGCGCGCGTGGTCGCGCCGACCAGCGTGAACGGCTGCAGATCGAGCTTCACGCTGCGCGCGGCCGGCCCTTCGCCGATCATGATGTCGATCTGATAATCCTCGAGCGCTGGATACAGGATTTCCTCGACGACCGGCGAGAGCCGGTGGATTTCGTCGATGAAAAGAACGTCGTTGGCTTCGAGATTGGTCAGCAGCGCGGCGAGGTCGCCGGCGCGTTCGAGCACCGGCCCCGACGTTTGCCGCAGATTGACGCCCATCTCGCGCGCGATGATGTGCGCGAGCGTGGTCTTGCCGAGGCCCGGCGGCCCGAACAGCAGCACGTGGTCCAGCGATTCGGAACGGCGCTTCGCGGCCTCGATGAAGATTTCGAGCTGGCCGCGCACTTTCTCCTGCCCGACATATTCGTCGAGCTGACGCGGGCGCAGCGCGCGCTCGAACGCTTCTTCGTTCGGCGACACGGGCGTGGCCGCGATGATGCGCTCGGCGGCGAGTTTGTCGGTTTCGATCATGCGGTCATTGTACCGCGCGCGGCTTGGCGCTTAGCCCTTCGACAGCGCCTTCAACGCGAGCTTGATGCCCTCGGACACGCCCGTACCGGCCGGCACGTTCTTGATCGCCGCGAGCGCTTCTTTTTCCGAGTAGCCGAGCGCGAGCAGCGCATTGAGGATGTCGGAGGCGTGGTCGGATGGCGACGCGGCGCCCGCCATCGCGCCGAGGTCGGCGCCGAGCTTGCCCTTCAGTTCGAGCAGCAGCCGCTCGGCGGTCTTCTTGCCGATGCCCGGTACACGCGTGAGGCGCGCGGCGTCCTGCACCGTGACGGTCTGCGCGAGCTCCGCGACGCTCATGCCCGACAGCACCGCGAGCGCCATGCGCGCGCCGATGCCGGAAATCTTCAGCAGCTCGCGGAACGTCGAGCGTTCCTGCGCGGTGCCGAAGCCGTACAGCAGATGCGCGTCCTCGCGAACGATCATCTGCGTGAGCAGCACGATGCGCTCGCCGGTCGACGGCAGGTTGTAGAAAGTGCTCATCGGCACGTCCACTTCATAGCCGACGCCGTTGCAGTCGACGAGCAGATGCGGCGGATTTTTTTCCAGCAGAACGCCGGCAATGCGACCGATCATGGCGGATTAGTTTTCAGAGTCGGATGGGAAAGCGCGAGTGTAGCGCAGCGGATCGGCGGCGCGGGGCATAGTTGCGCTAGCCGACCAGACGCCCGCGCCGCACTCGCAAGCCCTTCTTCGCGAGCGCCGGTGCGATGCCGCCGAGCGTGCTCAGCGTCGAGCCGCCGTGCGCGTGGCAGATGGCCATGCCGAGCGCGTCGGCGGCGTCGGTGCCGGGCACGCCCGCCAGGCTCAGCAGCCGCACGACCATCTGCTGCATTTGCTCCTTGGTCGCGCGGCCATAGCCGACCACCGACTGCTTCAGCTGCAGCGCGGTGTATTCGGCGACCGGCACGCCGCCCGCGACGAGCCCGCAGATCGCGGCGCCGCGCGCCTGGCCGAGCAGCAGCGTCGACTGCGGATTGACGTTGACGAAGACTTTTTCGATGGCCGCCTGATCCGGCGCGTGCTCGCGGATCAGCGTCGAGATGCCCGCGAAGATGGTGCCGAGCCGCGACGGCAGATCGGCGTCGGCGGTGCGGATCACGCCGCTCGCGACGTAGCTCAGTGTGTGGCCGTGTTGTTCGATCACGCCGAAGCCGGTCACGCGCAGGCCGGGGTCGATGCCGAGAATTCTCATGAGGTGCCGCACAAACGATAAAAACCAGGTGCCTGCGATACTACATCGAACGCGGCGCGCGGCGGTCCGCTGGCAGCATGCTTAGCGGAATAAAAGCTGCTAAAGGCTTTGCGCAAGGAGGGCGATCGGGAATGGAGCGCTACCGCAATCTCAGCGGCGACTCGGGTGTCGACGCTTACGAAATCGGCGACGATTTCATCAAGGTGCGTTTTCGGCCGGGCGTCGTGTATTGGTACACAGAGGCGAGTGTCGGCGCCGAACATGTCGCGGTGCTGAAGCGTCTCGCGCGGCGGGGCCGGGGTTTGGGCACGTACATCAGCCAGCATGCGCAGGTGCGGGACGGTTATGCGCGCAAAGAGCCGGACGATTGAACGCGTCGCCGCGAAACAAAAGGCCCGGCGGGACAACCCGCCGGGCCTGTCTTGCGGCTACCGAACTTCAGCCGATCAATGACGGAAGTGACGCACGCCAGTCAGCACCATCGCGATGTTGTGCTCGTCGGCGGCGCTGACCACTTCGTCGTCGCGCACCGAGCCGCCCGGCTGGATCACGCAGGTCGCGCCTGCCGCGACGACCACGTCGAGACCGTCGCGGAACGGGAAGAACGCGTCCGATGCGACCGCCGAACCGGCCAGCCTCAGACCGGCGTTCTGCGCCTTGATGCTCGCGATGCGCGCCGAGTCCACGCGGCTCATCTGACCCGCGCCGACGCCGAGCGTCATACCGTTCGCGCAGAACACGATCGCGTTCGACTTCACGTACTTCGCGACTCGCCATGCGAACAGCAGGTCGTCCATTTCCTTCGGCGTCGGATGACGCTTCGTGACGACGCGCAGTTCGCGCGGCTGCACGTTCTTCGAGTCGAGCGACTGCACGAGCAGACCGCCGCCGACGCGCTTCAGATCGAACGTGTTATGGCCTTCGCCCAGCGTGATTTCGAGCAGACGCACGTTCTGCTTCGCCGCGAACACCTGACGCGCTTCGGCGCTGAACGACGGCGCGATCAGCACTTCGACGAACTGCTTCGCCACCGCTTGCGCGCTCGCTTCGTCGACTTCACGGTTGAACGCGATGATGCCGCCGAACGCCGAGGTCGGATCGGTCTGGAATGCTTTCGAATACGCTTCGTGAGCGTCCGCGCCGAGCGCGACGCCGCATGGATTCGCGTGTTTGACGATCACGCAGGCCGGCACGTCGAAGGTCTTCACGCATTCCCACGCCGCGTCGGAGTCGGCGATGTTGTTGTACGACAGTTCCTTGCCCTGCAACTGGTTGTAATTCGCGAGCGCGCCGGCCGGCACCGCCAGGTCGCGGTAGAACGCCGCGCTCTGATGCGGGTTTTCGCCGTAGCGCAGGTCCTGCACCTTGTCGAACGCCATGTTGAAGGTGGCCGGGTACTCGTTGCGCGACGAATGCCGCAACTCGTCGGTCAGGCTCGTCAGGTAGTTCGTGATCGCGCCGTCGTATTGCGCGGTGTGCGCGTACACCTTGGTCGCGAGGCGGAAGTTCGTCTTGTACGACACCGTGTTGCCGTGCGAGCGCATTTCGTCGAGCACGACCGCGTAGTCGGCCGGATCGACCACCACCGTCACGTCGCGGTGATTCTTCGCGGCCGAGCGCAGCATCGTCGGGCCGCCGATGTCGATGTTCTCGATCGCGTCCTCGAGCGAGCATTCTTCCTTCGACACGGTCTGCACGAACGGGTACAGGTTCACGACCAGCAGGTCGATGGTCGGAATGTCGTGCTTCTCGAGCGCGGCCATGTGCTCGGGCAGGTCGCGGCGCGCGAGGATGCCGCCGTGCACCTTCGGATGCAATGTTTTCACGCGCCCGTCGAGCATTTCCGGGAAGCCCGTGTAGTCGGCGACTTCGGTGACGGACAGGCCCGCGTCCGCGAGCAGTTTCGCGGTGCCGCCGGTCGACAGGATCTTGATGCCGAGGTCCGACAGCGATTTGGCGAAGTCGACGATGCCGGACTTGTCGGAAACGGAGATGAGCGCTTGCTTGATCATGATGAAGACGAAAAGCCGAAGGGAAACGTGGCAGGGCGCGAGAAACTACGACGCGCTACAGCAAACCGTGTTGTTGCAGCTTCTTGCGCAGCGTATTGCGGTTGATGCCGAGATACTCGGCGGCCAGCGACTGGTTGCCGCCGGCCTGCTCGAGCACCACTTCGAGCAAGGGTTTTTCCACGCATGAAATGACCATGTCGTAGACGTCGTGCGGATTGGAGCCGTCGAGATCCTGGAAATACACGTCCAGGCTGTCGCGGACAGATTGTTCGATGTTGTTCTTGCTCATGCTGCCAGTCGGTCGGAGTTGTCCTCGCTCTCGCTGTCGAGCCCGGGGTTGCCGGGCGCTTCGTCGACGTAGACGAGGCGGTCTGAGATCGCCTTTTGCGCGTCAAAGAACTCGTTGACGGCGAGGAGTTGTTCGCGCGTGGTGTCCAGCGTATTCATGCGATGCCGGAACAGGTTGGCGCCAGAAAGGCCGCGAGTGTACCAGCCGATGTGCTTGCGCGCAGTGCGGACACCGGTAAATTCTCCGTAAAAAGCGTAGTGATCTTCGAGATGTTCGTTCATCACCTGCTGGATTTCGTCGATGCGCGGCGGCGGCAGCAACTCGCCCGTTTGCAGGAAATGCTCGATCTCGCGGAACAGCCACGGACGTCCCTGCGCGGCGCGCCCGATCATGATCGCGTCCGCGCCGGTCGCGGCGAGCACCTCGCGCGCCTTTTGCGGCGACGTGATGTCGCCGTTCGCGACGACCGGAATGCGCACCGCCGCCTTTACCGCGGCGATGGTTTCGTACTCGGCGTCGCCGTGGTACAGGTCCGCGCGCGTGCGGCCGTGCACGGTCAGCATCGAAATGCCCGCTGCTTGCGCGAGACGCGCGACGTTCAGCGCGTTTTTGTTCTCGCGATTCCAGCCGGTGCGGATTTTCAGCGTGACGGGCACCGCGTCGGGCCCGACGCCGACCGCGTTCACGACGGCCTCGACGATGCGCTGCACGAGCGGTTCGTTTTGCAGCAGCGCCGAGCCGGCCGCGACGTTGCAGACCTTCTTGGCGGGGCAGCCCATGTTGATGTCGATGATCTGCGCGCCGTTCGCGACGTTGTAGCGGGCGGCTTCGGCCATCATCTCCGGGTCCGCGCCGGCGATCTGCACCGCGATCGGCTCGACCTCGCCTTCGTGGTTCGCGCGGCGCATGGTCTTTTCGCTCTTCCACAGCTGCGCGTTCGACGCGACCATTTCCGACACCGCATAGCCCGCGCCGAGCCGTTTGCACAGCTGGCGGAACGGTCGGTCGGTCACGCCGGCCATCGGGGCGACGAACAGGTTGTTACGCAGATTGTGGGGGCCGAGAGGGGGCATGGCGTGAGCGCGCGCCGACGACGGGCCAGGATTTGACAATCGTGACAGCCGGCGCAGCGCGAAATGCGAGGGAAAACCGCTATTTTAGCGTTAACGGGTTGCCGGGACTCGCGAACCGAGTCTCGTAACCCGTTAAATCTTCTATGAAAGTCGCCCGGCTCATAGAACCGCGCAGCGATTTCTCGCGCTTAACGGCGCTGGCCGAACATCATCTGCCGGGCGAGCGCGGTTTTGACCGGCGGCACGAATTCGAGTGCGGTCAGGGCGAGGCCGCGCAGTACCGCGAGCGGCGCGAAGTCGACGGTAAAGAGGCGCGCGAGCGTGTCGGTCGAGCCGATCGTCAGGCGCCGGTCGAGCGCGCGGCGTTGCGCGAAGGTGGCGAGCGCGAGCGGGGTCGGGCCTTCGGCCGACAGCGCGTCGACGAGCGCGTGCGCATCGCGCAAGCCCAGATTGAGGCCCTGGCCGGCTACCGGATGCAACGTCTGCGCCGCATTGCCGATCGCGACGATGTGGCCGTTCACCAGCGTGTCGACCGTGTTGAGACCGAGCGGGAACGACGCGCGACCCTTGAGGTGCGTAAAGCGGCCCATGCGGTTGCCGAACGCGGCGTCGAGCTCGCGCAGGAACGCTTCGTCGGAAAGCTGCGCGCGGCGCGCGGCTTCGTCGGGCGCGCAGCACCAGACGAGCGCGTAGTCGGCACCACGCACGCCACCCATCGGCAGTAGCGCGATCGGACCTTGCGACGTGAAGCGCTCCCATGCGACGTGCGGCTGCGGCGCGGACACGGTGACCGTGCCGACCAGCGCGGTCTGGCCGTAGTCGCGCGAGCCGGCGCTGTTTTTACCGATGTCGCGTGCGCCGGCGGATTCGTCCGTGGCGCGGCTCGGATTTTTCGCGTGCTTCTGGTCGCCGAACAGGCCGCCCTCGGCGTTGACCAGAATCCGCGTGCGCAACTGGCGCGCGACGCCCGCGGTTTCGATCGGCAGCGTGACGCCGTCGAGCTCCTGAACCGGCGCGCCGGCCGAGGTCGAGCGGAACCAGTGGACCGGCGTCGCATGCACGGCGTCGGCGAGGCCATGCACGATCGAGCCATAGCGCAGCACGTAGCCGAGCGCGGGCAGGCCGTGCTCGCGATGATCGATCAGCGTGCGGCCGAAATGACCGCGTTGCGACACGTGGATGCGCTCGATCGCGGTGGCGTCGGCGGGCCAGCGCAGCGGCTCGAGGATCATCCGGCTGCCGTGCGAGACCGCGATCGCGCGCGGATCGGCGATCGAGTCTTCCGGCTCGCGCGCGTCGACGAGCGCGATCTTCAGCTCGCGCGTCACGCTGCGGCGCGCGAGCCAGCCGGCGAGCGCGAGGCCGACCGGCCCGGCGCCGACGATCGTCACGTCGAAATCGAACCCCTGCTGGCGGGAGGCGGGCCTCAGGATCACCGCCGAGGGAGATGCTTCGTTCATCGCGGATTAGGTCCTCTGTTGATGCGACGCTTGATGGAGGGCTCGTGCTTCCTGCATCAGCGCCTCGATCTCGTCGGCGGCGACCGGCACGTTGCGCGTGATCAGCTCACAGCCGCTCGGCGTCACGATCGCGTCGTCCTCGATGCGGATGCCGATGTTCCAGTAGCGTTCGGGCACACCCTCGGCCGGGCGGACGTACAAGCCCGGCTCGATCGTCAGCGTCATCGACGCGCGCAGCGTGCGCCACGGCAGCACGCCCGCTTCGTCGCGCGGCGCGCCGCGCTCGCGGTAGTCGCCGCAGTCGTGCACGTCCATGCCGAGCCAGTGGCCGGTGCGGTGCATGTAGAACGGCACGTAGGCGCGCTCGGCGATCACGTCGTCGACCGAGGCGAACTTCGCGCGCGGCACGATGCCGGTGTCGAGCAGCCCCTGCGACAGCACGCGCAGCGCGGCCTGATGCGGAGCGTCGAAGCTCGCACCGGCGCGCGTCGCGTCGACGGCGGCCTGCTGCGCTGCCAGCACGATGTCGTACAGCTCGCGCTGCGCCGGCGTGAAACGCCCGCTCGCCGGAAACGTGCGCGTGATGTCGGACGCGTAGCCGTCGAGTTCGCAGGCCGCGTCGATCAGGATCAGGTCGCCGTCGCGCGCGATCGCGTTGCCGGCCGGGTAGTGCAGCACGCACGCGTTCGCGCCAGCCGCGACGATCGACGTATAGGCCGGCGCCTGCGCGCCAAACTTGCGGAACGTGTAGAGCAGTTCGGCCTCGAGTTCGTACTCGCGGATACCGGGCCGGCACAGCGCCATCGCGCGACGATGCGCGGCCGCTGAAATCTGTCCGGCGCGGCGCATGATCGCGAGTTCGTGGTCGTCCTTGACGAGCCGCATCTCGTCGAGCAACGGCAGCAGGTCGCGCGCGGCCGTGGGCGCGACGGTGCCGCCGCGGCTTTGCGCGCGCACCGCGTCGAGCCAGCCGCGCACCTGCTCGTCGAAATGCGCCGAGGTGCCGAACGCGTAGTGCAGCGCCGGCTTGTCGGCGATGATGCGCGGCAGCTGCGTGTCGAGTTCGCCGATCGGGAACGCGGCGTCGAGCCCGAATGCTTCGCGCGCGCCGTCGGGGCCGAAGCGGAAGCCTTCCCATGTCTCGCGCTCGACGCTTTTCTCGCGGCAGAACAGCATCGACGCGGGCGCGCCGGGCGCGGCGCTGGCATCGAGCACCAGCAGCGCTTCGGGCTCGGTGAAGCCGGTCAGATAATAGAAGTAGCTGTCGTGGCGGTACGGGTAGTCAGTGTCGCGGTTGCGCAGCGCTTCCGGCGCGGTCGGGACGATGGCGACGCCGCCGCCCGCGGCGCGCAGCGCGGCGAGAACGCGCTCGCGGCGCGTGCGGTAGACGTCGATGGCGATGGTGGGTTCGGTCGGCTGGTTCATCGTGCGATTGTAGCGCCGCGATTCTCCTGGCCCCATTCTCCGCGCAGGACATTGACTCGCTTTGTGCGGCTCCGGACGGCGCGGCGGTCGCCGTCGTGTTGCAATCTGTCCACAGCGGCTCGGCGGGCGGTTCGCGAAGATGGCGCCAGCACGCTCGCGGAAGCCTTGGACCACTTATACTTTCGCCGGATTCAGAAAAAGGCAGAAGGTCATGATGAAACTCATCGGTTCGTTCGGCAGCCCGTTCGTGCGCAAAGCACGCATCGTGCTCGCCGATAAGAAGATCGACTACGAACTGGTGCCCGAGAACGTCTGGGCGCCGGATACCCGGATTCACACCTTCAATCCGCTCGGCAAGGTGCCGTGCCTCGTGATGGAAGACGGCGAGGCCGTGTTCGATTCACGCGTGATCTGCGAGTACGTCGATACGCTGTCGCCGGTCGGCAAGCTGATTCCGCCGTCGGGGCGCGAGCGCGTCGCAGTGCGCTGCTGGGAAGCGCTCGCCGACGGCATGCTCGACGCGGCCGTGCTGATCCGTCTCGAAGGCACGCAGCGCGCGCCCGAGCAGCGCGTGGACGCGTGGCTCGCGCGGCAGCAGCGCAAGATCGACGAAGCGCTGATCGCGATGTCGCAAGGGCTCGGCAGCAAGCCGTGGTGTGCGAGCAATCACTACACGCTGGCCGACATCGCGGTGGGCTGCGCGCTCGGCTATCTGGACTTCCGTATGCCGGAACTGAACTGGCGCGAATCGCATCCGAACCTGGACAAGCACTTCCAGAAGCTGTCGCTGCGGCAGTCGTTCATCGATACGGTGCCGAAGGATTGACGAAGCTCGAACGAGCATGAAAAAAATGCGCCTGCATGTCAGGCGCATTTTTTTTGCGGGTGTCGTGCCTTTGGCGTCGGCGTTACCGCTTGCCGTTGCGTCGCCGCGCGAGCCCCGGTCCGAACGCGAAACCGAACGCGAGCAGCAGCGCCGACACCGCGAGCACCGTGTTGTTGCCGCTCGTCACGTAAGGCGTGTAGCCTGAGGTGCCCTGCACGCGCACGTCGAGCGAACCGACCGTGTAGGGCGTCAGGCGCCCGATCACGCGGCCGTTCGCGTCGATCGCGGCGGTGATGCCGGTGTTGGTTGCGCGCAGCATCGGCCGGCCGGTTTCGAGCGAGCGCATGCGCGCGATCTGCAGATGCTGGTCGAGCGCGATCGTGTCGCCGAACCACGCGAGATTGGTCGAGTTGATCAGCACGCCGGCGGGCGTCGCATTCTCGCGCAGCGTGCGCGCGATCTCCTCGCCGAAGATGTCCTCGTAGCAGATGTTCACCGCGACCGGCTGGTTATGCACCATGAACGGCTTTTGTACCGGCGGGCCGCGGAAGAAATCGCCGAGCGGAATGTTCATCAGGTTCACGAACCAGCGGAAGCCCCACGGCACGAATTCGCCGAACGGTACCAGATGGTGCTTGTCGTAGCGATAAATCTCGTGCGAGCCGGGCGTGACGCCGAACAGGCTGTTGGTGTAGTCGACCACCCGGCCGTCCGGCGTGATCGTGCCGCCGATCGCGCCGAACAGCAGCGCGCTGCCGGTCGAATCCGTGAACTGGCGGATCGCGGCCGCGAAGTTCGGCGGAAGCTGCTGCGCGAGCACGGGGATCGCGGTTTCCGGCGTGACGATCAGATCGGCCGGCTTCGACGTGATCATCTGCTGATACTCGTCGACCGCCGCGCGCAAGCCGGCTTCCTCGAACTTCATCTCCTGCTTCACGTTGCCTTGCAGCAGCCGCACCGACAGCGCCGCGTTGGCGGGCGTGGTCCACTGCACGAGCGGCAGCAGCAGGCCGATCACGAGCAGCGCGAGCGCGACGCCAGCAGGCACGACGATGGGGGCGATGCGCGTGCCGCGGCCCCGCGCGGCGCGACCGCCGGCGTCATCAGCGGCGCTGGCGTTCGGCTCGAGCGATTCATTCGCCCGCCCGGAGCGCCACGACGGCGGCAGCGCCAGCAACGCCTGCACGATCAACGCGGCCGTCAGCGCAACCATCCAACCGACGCCATATACGCCGACCACCGGCGCAAACCCCGCCAACGGGCCGTCGACCTGCGCATAACCGCTGGCGAGCCACGGAAAGCCGGTGAACACCGTGCCGCGCAGCCATTCGCCGATCGCCCACGCGCTCGCAAAGGCGAGCGCGCCGTGCCAGGTCGGCGAGAATGGCGCGCGCTCGTCGGCCGCGCCGTTGCGCGCATGGCCCGCGCAGAACGACCACACCCCCGCGGCGAGCGCCGGATAGACCGCGAGATACAGGCAGAACAGCACGAGCGCCGTGCCGGCGAGCGGTGCCGGCATGCCGCCGTAGTAGTGCATGCTCACATACAGCCACCAGACCCCGCTCACGAAGTTGCCGAAGCCGAACGCGCCGCCCGTCAGCGCGGCGCTTTTCCAGCCGGTGCTGCGCGTGAGCCACGCGAAGAACAACACGAAGATCGCGAGTTGCAGCCAGCCGCCATGCGGCGTCGGCGCGAACGACAGCGTATTGGCCGCGCCAGCGGCCAGTGCGACGAGGTAGTGCCAGCGCGGCAGCGCGCGGCTGCGCGTGCCGTCTTCGGTGGAAGCGGGGGCGGGGGCGCTCACGCCGCGGTGCGAACGGGAAGTGATCGGGTCGGCCATTGTTGCGCGGTCGGCGTCGGTAGTTGAAAGGGCAACTCAGTAGGCAAACGAGTTGGCAAATGCGCCGGCAACGAAAGCGCGCGGGCGCTCAGGCCGTGCATCGGCCCGAGCCGCCGGCTCAGGTCTGCGCGTGCTGTGACTCGCGCTCGCGCTCGCCCGCGAGCGGGTCGCGGCGCACCAGCAGCATGTGGATCTGGCGGGCGTCGCCGCGCAGGATCTCGAAGATCAGGTCGTCGAGGCGGACTTTCTCGCCCCGATGCGGCACCCGGCCGAAGTGATGCGTGACCAGCCCGCCGATCGTGTCGACTTCGTCGTCCGAATAATGCGTGCCGAAGGTGTCGTTGAACTGCTCGATCTCGGTCAGCGCGCGCACGCGGAAGCGTCCGTCCGGCGAAGCGATGATGTTGCCGCTCTCCTCGTCGAAATCGTATTCGTCCTCGATGTCGCCGACGATCTGCTCCAGTACGTCTTCGATCGTGATCAGGCCCGCGACGCCGCCGTACTCGTCGACGACCACCGCGAGGTGGTTGCGGTTCACGCGAAAGTCGTGCAGCAGCACGTTCAGCCGCTTCGACTCGGGGATGAACACGGCAGGGCGCAGCATGCCGCGCACGTCGAACTCTTCTTCGGCGTAGTAGCGCAGCAGATCTTTCGCGAGCAGCACGCCGATGATGTTGTCGCGATTGCCCTCGTAGACCGGATAGCGCGAATGCGCCTTGTCCAGCACGTAGGGGATGAATTCAGCGGGATTGTCCGCGATGTTGATCGCGTCCATTTGCGCGCGCGGCACCATGATGTCGCGTGCGCTCAGTTCCGACACCTGGAACACGCCTTCGATCATCGACAGCGAGTCGGCGTCGATCAGGTTGCGTTCGTGCGCGTCCTGCAGAATTTCCAGAAGTTCGGCGCGCGAGTCGGGCTCGGGCGAGATGAAGTCGGTCAGGCGCTCGAGCAGCGAGCGCTTTTCCTGCGGTTTGTCGAGTTGACGTCCGGTATGGCGTCGACTGGGATACGTGTCGTTCATGGTAGTGCGCCCGGCGAGACTGGGCGCGCTGTTGCAGAGCGTTAAGGATACACCAGGCGCATGGCGGAACCGTGTCCCGCCGGGCCCGGCGATGAGCGAAGCCAGGGTGAAACGGCCCCGCCGCGACGGCGGAGCGTGGAATCATCCTAACCGATTACGCGGGCAAAAGTGCTCGCTGGCAAAAAAGTCGCGGGTGGGGTTTTCGCCGAGATGCCGCGGTCACACGGCCGGCTTGCAGCGCGCGAGCAGCGCTTCGAGCGCGCGGTCCGGCATGCCGCTTTCGCGCAGCGCGTGCACGGTGCGGCTCACGTAATCGAAGGTCGTGCCGTAGCGGCCGCTCGCACAGCCCAGCACGGTCTGGATGATGTCGTCGCGCAACTTGCCGGTGTAGCTCGGCACGTCGCGGCGCATCACGAATGCGAGCGCGTCGACGCGCCGGCCGTCTGCGAGCACGCACGGCAGCCACGCGGGACGGTACGAGCCCATCGGCATTTCGCGGCGCCACAGTGCTTCGAGATGCGGCCTCGAGCCATCGGCCGCGAGCCGGAAGGCCATGCCGGTGCACGAGCCGCCGCGATCGAGCGCGAGCACGAGGCCGGGCTGCTCTGGCGTGCCGCGATTGACTCGCGACCACAGATAGAGGCCGCGGTGATAGCCGTGCACCTTCGAGCGCATCGCCTCGACGGTCGGCAGGCCCGGGTTCCAGATCAGCGAGCCATAGCCGAACAGCCACAGATCGCTTTGGCGGTCCCAGCCGCGCAACGTGGATTCGAGCGACGCGCGCAGTTCGTCGTCCGTCAGGAGCCGCGAGTCGCCGAGCACCGGCGGGTAGTCCGGACAGCGCACGGGGATATCGGCTTCGGGGGACGGAGTGCTCACGGTGGGTTGGGGCGGGCTGGCGTCGAGGAGGGGCGGAACGCCTATTGGTAAGGGTCCGGAAAGCCGAGCTTGCCGAGGATTTCGGTTTCGATCGCTTCCATTTCCTCGGCTTCTTCTTCGACCTCGTGGTCGTAGCCCTGCGCATGCAGCGTGCCGTGCACGAGCAGGTGCGCGTAATGCGCGGCGAGCGGCTTGCCCTGCTCGGCGGCTTCCTTCCCGACCACCGGGCAGCACAGAATCAGATCGCCCGTGACCGGATCATCTTCCGATTCGGCATAGGCGAAGGTCAGCACGTTGGTCGCGTAATCCTTGCCGCGATAGGTGCGATTCAGCGTGCGGCCTTCTTCGGCGTCGACGAACCGAACCGTCAGTTCGCCGTCCGCGAATAGCGCCGCCTTGATCCAGCCGGCCACCGTCGCGCGCGGCAGCAGCGCCTTGTGTTCCGGCCAGGCTTTGGCGGCGGGGAATTGCAGGCTCAACGTCAGTTTCGGGGTGCGGCTCATGCGGTTTCTATGCGTGGCATTCCTGGCTCAGTCTTTTTTTGCGGCGAGGCGACGCGGACCTCGCGCTGCGAAGCGCATCGCTTTACCGCGGATCGACCGCGGCCGGCGACTTCTGCGCATGCGCATCGTACGCCTCCACAATTCGCGCGACCAGCGGATGCCGCACCACGTCCGCGCTCGTGAAACGCGTAAGCGCGATGCCGCGCACGTTCGCGAGCACCTGTTGCGCTTCGATCAGCCCGCTCTTCTGGCCGCGCGGCAGATCGACCTGGGTCGTGTCGCCGGTGACGACCGCCTTCGAGCCGAAGCCGATTCGCGTGAGGAACATCTTCATCTGCTCGGGCGTGGTGTTCTGCGCCTCGTCGAGGATGATGAACGCGTGATTCAGCGTGCGGCCGCGCATGTATGCGAGCGGCGCGATTTCGATCATCTGCCGCTCGAACATCTTCGCGGTTTTGTCGAAGCCGAGCAGGTCGTACAGCGCGTCGTAGAGCGGGCGCAGATACGGATCGACTTTCTGCGCGAGATCGCCCGGCAAAAAGCCGAGCCGCTCGCCCGCCTCGACGGCCGGGCGCGTCAGCACGATGCGTTTGACCTGGTCGCGCTCGAGCGCGTCGACCGCGCAGGCCACCGCGAGATAGGTCTTGCCGGTGCCGGCCGGGCCGACGCCGAACGTGACGTCGTGCGACACGATCTGCTTCAGGTAATCGCGCTGCGCCGGCGTGCGGCCGCGCAGATCCGCGCGTCGCGTGTACAGCTTCGGGCCGTATTCCTCGAAGTCCTCCTCGCTCGCAGCGGCGTCGGCGGGCTGGTCGAACGGGTGATCGGGATTGCCGGCGAAGTGCGCGTCGACGGGGTCGCCATTGCCGTTGCCGTTGCCATTCGAACGATGACGCACCGGATGACGCACTTCGATGAGCGCGAGCTGGATGTCGTCGACCGACAAAGGCTCGCGCGCGTTGTTGTAGAAGTTTTCGAGCGCGGTGAGCGCGAGCTTCGCGCCGCGCCCGCGGATCGCGATGCGGTGGCCGCGGCGCTGCAGGGTCACGTCGAGCGCCTGCTCGATCTGCCGCAGATTTTCGTCGAGCGGTCCGCAGAGGTTGGCGAGCCGCGCGTTATCTTCGCGCGGTGCGGTGAATTCCAGAGGATGCTGAGTGGTCTTCAAGGCGGTGAGTCGATCCTGTCGGTTGCGGTACTCAGAATGTCGTTCAATGCGTCGTCGCGGCGCTGTCGTCGTGAACCATCACGAGTTCACCACGCAGCGAGTGCGGATACGCGTGCACGATCTTCACGTCGACCATCTGACCGATCAGCCGTGCATGCGACGCGACCGGCGCCGGGAAATTGACGACGCGGTTGTTCCCGGTGCGGCCCGCGAGCTCGTTCGGGTCCTTGCGCGCCGGGCGCTCGACCAGAATGCGTTCGACCTTGCCGACCATCGCGTCGCTGATGCGCTGCACGTTCTCTTCGATCGTGGCCTGCAGATGTTGCAGGCGCTTGAGCTTCACCTCGCGCGGCGTGTCGTCGTGCAGGTTCGCGGCCGGGGTACCGGGACGCGGGCTGTAGATGAACGAGAAGCTCGTGTCGTACTTCATCTCTTCGACGAGCGCCATCATCTTCGCGAAGTCTTCCTCGGTCTCGCCGGGGAAGCCGACGATCATGTCCGTCGACAGCGACAGGTCCGGGCGAATCGCGCGCAGCTTGCGGATCACCGACTTGTACTCGAGCACGGTGTAGCCGCGCTTCATCGCCATCAGGATGCGGTCGGAGCCGTGCTGCACCGGCAGATG
Organism: Paraburkholderia sp. 31.1; assembly: GCF_014397645.1. Classification (NCBI taxonomy): domain Bacteria; kingdom Pseudomonadati; phylum Pseudomonadota; class Betaproteobacteria; order Burkholderiales; family Burkholderiaceae; genus Paraburkholderia; species Paraburkholderia sp. 31.1. Next base: position 107,911 of record NZ_VZQN01000001.1, on the reverse strand, counting down.
CAGGTGGCTGACGAGCTTCGGCACCTTCGCGTAGGTGTCGATCAGGCGCTGCGTGAACTCCTTCGGATGCGACGTCGTGTAGCGGATCCGTTCGATGCCGGGGAGGTCCGCGACGTATTCGATCAGCGTCGCGAAGTCGGCGATCTCGGTCGAACCCACGGTCAGCGCGCCGCCGAATTTTCCACGATAAGCGTTCACGTTCTGGCCCAGCAGCGTGACTTCGCGCACGCCCTGGTCGGCGAGGCCGGCGATTTCGGTCAGCACGTCGTCGAGCGGACGCGACACTTCCTCGCCGCGCGTGTACGGCACGACGCAGTAGCTGCAGTACTTGCTGCAGCCTTCCATGATCGACACGAACGCGCTCGGACCTTCGACGCGCGCCGGCGGCAGGTGATCGAACTTCTCGATTTCGGGAAACGAAATATCGACCTGCGCGCGGCCGCTCGCGCGGCGCTCGTCGATCATCTGCGGCAGGCGGTGCAGCGTTTGCGGACCGAACACGATATCGACGTACGGCGCGCGCGCGACGATCGATGCGCCTTCCTGACTCGCGACACAGCCACCTACGCCAATGATCAGATTCGGATTCGCGTCCTTCAGCTCGCGTACGCGGCCGAGGTCGGAGAAGACTTTTTCCTGCGCTTTTTCGCGCACCGAGCAGGTGTTGAACAGGATCACGTCGGCGTCTTCCGGCGTGTCGGTCTTGACGAGTCCTTCAGCGGCACCGAGCACGTCGACCATCTTGTCGGAGTCGTACTCGTTCATCTGGCAGCCAAAGGTCTTTACATAAACTTTCTTGGTCATCGAATTTCGCCGGTCGCAGTGGTTAACCTGGGGGCGTCGTAAAAAGGTGAAGGAGGCCGCGGCGCGGGACAGAGCGGCGCGTGATGGCCGGCTTGCGCGTGTCTTTGCAGCGTAACTGCATATTATAGCCCTTCACGCAACGGGGTTTCGGCGCTCATTGGCCGGTCCGGCGGCAGTCCCAGCAGGCTTTCCAGTTCATCCGACACCTGCGCGAAGCGCTCGGCGAGGAAATCGAGCAGCACGCGCACGCGCGGCGCCATGAAGCGATTGCGGTGATACAGCGCGTGCAGCGGCGCATCGGGGTAGCGCCATTCCGGCAGCAGGATCTTCAGGCGGCCGGCGCGCAGGTCCGCTTCCACGTCCCACATCGATTTGATCGCGATGCCGTAGCCGCGCAGCGCCCATTCGCGCGCGACCGCGCCGTCGTTGGTTTCGCGCGCCGCTTCGAACGGCACGCTGTAGTGCTGCACCTCGTCACCGCGCGTGAAGCGCCATTCGCTGGCCGGCCCCGATGCGGTGCCGAGCACGATGCAGTCGAAATTGGCGAGGTCGAGCGGGTCCTTCGGCTCGCCGCGACGCCCGACGTATTCCGGTGATGCGCACAGCACCCGCCGGTTCGGCGCGAGCCGGCGCGCGACCAGCGAGCTGTCCTGCGGCACGCCGAAGCGGATCGCCAGATCGATGTCCTCCTGCACTAGATTGGCCAGCGCATCCGACAGCGTCAACGCGAACGTCACGTCCGGGTACAGCGCGTTGAATTCGTCGAGCCAGTGCATCAGCAGGTTGCGGCCGAAGTCCGAGGTCGCCGACACCCGCACCTTGCCGCGCACGACGCCCTGGCCCGCCTGCAGCGCGGCTTCGGCGTCGTCCAGCGATTGCAGCGCCTGGCGGCAGCAGTTCAGGTAGAGGCGGCCTTCGTCGGTGAGCCGTAGCTGCCGCGTGGTGCGCTCGAACAGGCGCGCTTTGAGCCTCGCTTCCAGTTTCGCGAGCCGCGCGCTCGCCGCGGCGGGTGTCAGGCCCATCTTGCGGCCCGCCGCCGACAGGCTGCCTTGCTGCGCCGCTTCGACGAAGAGGCGGATGTCGCCGAGGTTATCCATCGCTGGCTTTCAAGCAGAATTTGAAAATGCTTCAAATGCTACGCCAATTATCAAATTGGCGTCACGCCGCGACAATGCAGCCGTCGAAACCTCCGCTGCTGTCCTTCGTCATGCAACTCGATCACGCGACCATCGTCACCGCCGACCTCGATTCCGCCCGACGTTTCTTCGTCGACATCGCCGGGTTCACCGAAGGCTCGCGCCCGCCGTTTTCCGTCGAGGGCTACTGGCTATACGCAAGCGGCTGCCCGGTAGTGCATGTGATCGCCGCGCCAGGCCCTTCAACCCAAACCCTGATCCCACCTCATTCCCGGAGCGGAAAAATGCCCATGCCATTACTCGCGCTCGCGATTAGCGCATTCGCCATCGGTACCACCGAATTCGTCATCATGGGCCTGTTGCCCGAAGTGGCGCGCGATCTGGCCGTGTCGATCCCGTCCGCGGGCCTGCTCGTCAGCGGCTATGCGCTCGGCGTCGCGGTCGGCGCGCCACTGCTCGCGGTAGTCACGAGCAGGATGTCGCGCAAGTTCGCGCTGCAGCTGCTGATGGGCGTGTTCATCGTCGGCAATGTGTTGTGCGCGGTGGCGCCGGGCTATTCGGTGCTGATGATCGCGCGCGTCGTGACCTCGTTCGCGCACGGCTCGTTCTTCGGCATCGGCGCGGTGGTCGCGGCATCGCTCGTGCCGGCCGAAAAGCGCGCGAGCGCGATCGCGCTGATGTTCACGGGCCTCACGCTCGCGAACGTGCTCGGCGTGCCGTTCGGCACCTTCATCGGCCAGCAGTTCGGCTGGCGCGCGGCGTTCTGGATCGTCAGCGGCTTCGGCGTGCTGTCGCTCGCGGGCATCAGCGCGCTGGTGCCGAACCGCCACGACACCGGCCCCGCCGGCCTCGCCCACGAAGTGCGCGTGCTGCAAGACCCGCAAGTGTGGAGCGCCCTCGCGATGACGGTGCTCGGCTTCGGGGGTGTGTTCGTCGTGTTCACCTATATCGCGCCGATCCTCGAGCAGGTGAGCGGTTTTTCGCCGCGCGGCGTGACGCTGATCCTCGTGCTGTTCGGCGTGGGCCTGACGGTCGGCAACATGATCGGCGGCAAGCTTGCGGACCGCGCGCTGATGCCGTCGCTGATGGGCATTCTCGCCGCGCTCGCGGTCGTGATGGCGATCTTCGCGCGCACCAGCCATTCGCAAGCGGCTGCCGCGATTACGGTGTTCGTGTGGGGCATCGCGGCGTTCGCGACGGTGCCGCCGTTGCAGATGCGCGTGGTCGAGAAGGCGGCCGCCGCGCCGAATCTCGCATCGACGCTGAACATCGGCGCGTTCAACGTCGGCAATGCGGCGGGTGCGTGGCTCGGCGGTCTCGTGATCAATCACGGTCACGCGCTCGATACCTTGCCGTGGGTCGCGGCTGCGGTCAGCGTCGCCGCGCTGCTGCTGACGTGGTTCGCGGCGCGCATGGATGCGCCGGCGCGCGCGCTCGCGCAAAGCGCGTGAGTCGTCAGTTGCTTGCCTCCGCCATGCTGATAACAGTGTGAAGATAACTTCGTTGGGCGCGGCGAAAGCCGATGCTATCTTGCTTCCACTTACTGCTCTTGCGCCGCCTGGCGGCGCTCTGGAGGCCAATATGCATTCCCCGCTCGCGCTGGTCCGCGATCCCTCTGCCGATGCCGACACCGACGCGGCGCCGCGCTCCGCCGAACCCTTCGATGCGCTCGAACAGCTGGTCGGCGTGAATCTGGCGCGGCTGCGCGCCGAACGGCAGCTTTCGCTCGATGCGCTGGCGCGCGCATCAGGCGTGTCGCGCGCCATGCTCGCGCAGATCGAGTCGGCGCGCAGCGTGCCGTCGATCAAGGTGCTGTGCAAGGTGGCGGCGGCGCTGAAGGTGTCGGTGGCGGCGTTCCTGCGGCGTCACGCGACCAACGGCTTCGAGCATCTGCCGGCCGAGCGCTCGGCCCGCGTGGTCAGCGCGAACGGTCGCTACTCGGTGCGGCCGCTGTATCCCGACGACGAGTCGATCGCCGCCGAGTTTCACGAACTGCGGATCGCCCCGCTGCATACCGAAGCGGGCGTGCGCCGCGCGCCTGGCACGACGGTGAATCTGGTGGTCAGCGACGGTACGCTCGAAGTCAGCGTGCACGACCGGCGTCAACTGCTCGCGACCGGCGACGCGATCGTGTTCGACGCCGACCAGCCGCACAGCCTGCGCAATCCCGGCGACACCGAGGCGCGCGCGTTTCGCGTGACGCTGCGGGCTGAGACGCCGCCGCGCTGGGAAGTGCCGGCCGCGGGCGCCGCACGCGACGAAGCCGCACGCGAAGGTGTGCCGGGTTGAGAATCGACGGCGTCGAGAGGTTCAAGCGCGGGTCAGGGCGTCGATGCAGGTCAAATGCAGTGAGTAGGGTCTTTGTTCGTCGCGCTGCAGCGCTCGCGCGACTGTTGTATGCTTCGCCCGCCGGTCGAACCGGCAATCAGTGCGTCTTCAGGGCGGGGTGAAATTCCCCACCGGCGGTGGGCCGGCAGCGCGACAGCGTGAGCCGGCAAGCCCGCGAGCGCCCGCATCGCTTAGCCTTCGGCATAGCGGAGACAGGAGCGGGGTCAGCAGATCTGGTCAGAAGCCAGAGCCGACGGTCATAGTCCGGATGGAAGAAGATGTGCAGATAGTCATGTGCGTTCCGCGACGCCGCCTGTAGCCTGGGTGGCGTATCAGCGTCCGCTTTCGCGCGGCGCCTGGGCGGCGCGTGTCAGTCTGTTTGCAATGCCCTGAAACGTTTCTCGCCCAACTTTTGCGATGAGCGTTTCAACTATGTCCTTTGCTACTTTTCCTGCTCCGTCGACGATTGCAGACGATGCCTTCGCTGATCTCCCGCTGCTTGCCACCGAAGCCGTTCCGCCGCGTATCGCCGCCGCCTTGCAGGCGCTGCGCGAGGGCCGTGCCGTGGTGCTGCAGGACGACCACGACCGCGAGAACGAAGCCGATCTGATCGTCGCGGCCGAGCGCCTGTCGGTCGAAACGATGGCGCTGCTGATCCGGGAATGCAGCGGCATCGTCTGCCTGTGCCTGCCCGATGACAGGATCCGCGCGCTCGAACTGCCGCCGATGGCCGTCAACAACGAAAGCCGTCACGGCACCGCGTTCACGGTGTCGATCGAAGCGCGCGAAGGCGTCAGCACCGGCGTGTCCGCGCAGGATCGCGTGACCACGATCCGCGCCGCGATCGCCGATACGGCCAAACCCGCCGACATCGTGCGCCCCGGCCACGTGTTCCCGCTGCGCGCGATGCCGGGCGGCGTGCTGGCGCGGCGCGGCCACACCGAAGGCACCGTCGATCTGGCGATTCTCGCGGGCCTGAAGCCGGCCGGCGTGCTGTGCGAACTGATGAACGCCGACGGCACGATGACGCGCGGCGCGGACGTCGAGCGCTTCGCCGCGCAACATGATCTGCCGATGCTGACGATCGCCGAGCTGGTCGAGTTTCGCGAGTCGCTCGCGCAGGTGCGCGAGGGCGCGATGGCCGAGGCTTGACGGGCCATCCATCGAGCGGCACGCGACGCCATGACGCAAAAAGCCGGTTCTTCTTCCGAAGAACCGGCTTTTTTATCGGCGTTGCGCAAAACCGCTACGACTGCACGTCGCCGAATTCGCCGCGCACGCCCGCCTCGATGAGCGCCGGCAGTTCATCCATATGCTTGATGATTCGCGTGATACCCATCGCGCGCAGCGCATCCGCGTAGCCGTCCGGAATATGGCTCGCGCCGACGAACGCGATCGTCTTCATGCCGGCCGCGCGCGCCGCGTTCAACCCCGCGACGCTGTCCTCGACAACGAGGCAACGCGCCGGCACGACACCAAGCGTCGTGGCCGCGAACAGATAGACGTCCGGATACGGCTTCGGCCGCGCGACCTGCTCGGCGCTGAACACGCGCTCGCCGAAAATCTGCTGCAGACCCGCGCGCCGTACCGATGCGGCGACGCGCGACATACGGCTGTTCGACACGACCGCAGCCGGCAGCGTCACGCGTTGCAGCGCGTCGCGCACGCCGTGGATCGGACCGAGCGACGCGGCGAGCGCGAGCTCGACATGGTGCTCGATCGTGTCGAGGAAGTTCACAGGCAGCGTGATGTCGAACTGCGTTTCGAGGCCGGCGAGAAAGCGCGAGGTTTGCTGGCCGAACGCGGTTTTGACGACGGGGGCGAAATCGATGCCGGGGAAGGTGGCCGTCAGCGTGTCGAACATCACGCGATCGGCGATGACTTCACTGTCGACGAGCACGCCGTCGCAGTCACAGATGAGGTGGTCGATCATGCCTGAAAAACGGTAAGCGCAAAGCGCGCGGGCGGCGGGTTGCGGGCCCGCGCGCCGGGATGAAAAGCGTCATCATACGTACTTTCGGACCGCGTCCTTTTGGCGTTCTGCGCGCCCGCGGCCTTACGGCGTATCGGCCCAGGCCTTCGCCGCGCGGATCGCGCGCTGCCAGCCATCGAGGCAGGTCCTGACCTCCGCATGCGGTAGCGCCGGCGTGAAGCGGTGCTCGAGCTTCCACTGGCTTTTCAACTCGTCGATGTCCTTCCAGTAGCCCACCGCAAGACCGGCCAGATAGGCGGCGCCGAGTGCGGTGGTCTCGGACACCTGGGGGCGCACCGTGTCGACGCCGAGGATGTCGGCCTGGAACTGCATCAGCAGATTGTTCGCGCAGGCGCCGCCATCCACGCGCAACTCGCCGATGCGAATGCCCGAGTCGGCTTCCATCGCCTTCAGCACGTCGAGCGATTGATAGGCGATCGAATCGAGCGCCGCGCGCGCGAGATGCGCGGAGGTCGTGCCGCGCGTGACGCCGAACAGCGTGCCGCGCGCATGCGCGTTCCAGTGCGGCGCGCCGAGGCCGGCGAACGCGGGCACGAGATACACGCCGTCGCAATGCGGCACGCCGCGCGCGAGCGTTTCGATTTCCGCCGCGTTCCTGATGATGCCGAGGCCGTCGCGCAGCCACTGCACCACGGCGCCGCCGATGAAGATGCTGCCTTCGAGCGCGTAGTCGATACGCTCGCCGATCTGCCAGGCGATCGTCGTGACGAGATTGTTGTTCGATTCGATCGGTTTGGCGCCCGTGTTCATCACGAGGAAGCAGCCGGTGCCGTAGGTGTTCTTGACCATGCCGGACTCGGTGCACATCTGGCCGAACAGCGCGGCGTGCTGATCGCCGGCGATGCCCGCGAGTGGAATCTTCGACGCGAACACGGTGGTCACCGTCGGCCCGTACACCTCCGACGACGGCCGTACTTGCGGCAGCATGCTGCGCGGAATGTCGAGCGCGGCGAGCAGTTCGTCGTCCCACTTCAGGGTGTGGATGTTGAACAGCATCGTGCGCGACGCGTTGGTCACGTCGGTGACGTGCAGCGCGCCCTTCGTGAAATTCCACATCAGCCAGCTGTCGACGGTGCCGAACGCGAGCCGGCCCTGACGCGCTTTTTCGCGCGCGCCTTCGACGTTGTCGAGAATCCAGCGGATTTTGGTCGCCGAGAAATACGAGTCGATCGGCAAGCCGGTCTTCGCGCGCACGCTCGCTTCGAGACCCTGCGCTTTCAGGTCGTCGCAGAAGTCGGCGGTGCGGCGGTCCTGCCAGACGATCGCGTTGTAGATCGGGTGGCCGGTTTCGCGATCCCACACGATCGTGGTTTCGCGCTGGTTCGTGATGCCGATCGCGGCGATCGACGTGCCGTTCATGCCGGCTCGCGTGACCGCTTCGGCGGCGACGCCGGCCTGCGTCGACCAGATTTCCTGCGGATCGTGCTCGACCCAGCCCGGGTGCGGGTAGATCTGCTGGAATTCCTTTTGTGCGGTCGACACGACGTTGCCGCGCCGGTCGAACAGCATCGCGCGCGAGCTGGTGGTGCCTTGGTCAAGCGCGAGAACGTACTGATCCAGCATTGTCTCTTCTCCATGCATGTTACGGATCGCCGGATTGCTGGCCGGCGATGCGAGCGGCGTGTTGTCGTGAGCGGGCCGCCATAGTGTGAGGGCGCGTGCCGGTGTCGTCCAGCCGAAGCTGCAGTGGGGCCGGCCCGGGACGCGCGCATGGTGTGCGCCGTTTCTACGGGCTCGCGCCGTTTGCTTCACCCGGCATTGGCGCCGCGTCGTGTTTGCCGCCGCTTGTGTCGGGGCATGCCAGTTTGCCCGGCCGGGCCGCCTACGCGCTCTGCCGGGCCGGTTCGCGCGCGAACCATGCGTCGATATCGCGCGTAACCTCATCGAGCGTGCCCGGCTCGACGTGCAGGCCGAGCTTCGAGCGCCGCCACAGCACGTCCTGCGCGGTGCGCGCCCATTCGGTATCGCGCAGATAAACCAGCTCGGCTTCGTGCAGTCCCGGCGCGAACTCGCGACCGAGCTCGGCGCGCGAGCGCGCGAGGCCGATCACGCGATTCGCGCGCGTGCCATACGCGCGCGCGAGCCGATGCGCGAGCGACGCCGGCAGCCACGCATGCTCGCGCGAGAACTCACCGAGGAAGCGATTGAAGTTCGCCTGTGCGATGTCGCCGCCCGGCAGCGGCGCGTCGACGGTCCACGCGGACCCGCCGTGGCGCAGCGCGTCGGTGAGCGTATCGACGGCCTGCTCGGCGAGCTTGCGAAACGTCGTGATCTTGCCGCCGAACACCGACAGGAGCGGCGCCTGTTCCGCGGGCGCGTCGAGTTCGAGCGAGTAGTCGCGCGTGACCGCCGACGGATTGTCCGCGTTCTCGTCCTCCAGCAGCGGGCGTACGCCCGAATAGCTCCAGCGCACGTCGGCCGGCGAGATCTTCTGCCTGAAGTAGCGGTTGATCGAATCGCACAGATACTGCGTTTCGTTGGCGTCGATCGCGACTTGCGACGGGTCGCCGCGATATTCGAGGTCGGTGGTGCCGATCAGCGTGTAGTCGTGCTCGTAGGGAATCGCGAAGATGATCCGCTTATCGGCGTTCTGGAAGATGTACGCGTGGTCGTGCTCGAACAGGCGCCGCGTGACGATGTGGCTGCCCTTGACGAGCCGCACGCTATGCGCCGATGGCCGGCCGAGCGCGCCCTTCAGCAGCTCGCCGACCCACGGGCCCGCCGCGTTCGCGATCGCGGCGGCGCGCACGTCGAGCGTCGCGCCGTCCGCGCGTTGCAGTTGCGCGCGCCACTCGCCGCCGGCGCGCTCTGCGTTGACCAGCTTCGTACGGGTGAGGATCGTCGCGCCGCGCTCGTGCGCGTCGAGCGCGTTCAGGACGACGAGGCGCGCGTCGTTGACCCAGCCGTCCGAATAAACGAAGCCGCGCTTGATCGTTTCGACGAGCGGCGCGCCGGCCGGATGCCGGCTCATCACTATGCCGCGGGAGCCCGGCAGCAGCTCACGTTTGGCCAGATGGTCGTACAGGAACAGACCCGCGCGGATCAGCCAGGCGGGGCGCAGATCCGGCATATGCGGCATCACGAAGCGCAGCGGCCAGATGATGTGCGGCGCCGCGCGCAGCAGCGTTTCGCGCTCCTGCAGCGCCTTGCGCACGAGCCCGAACTCGCGGTACTCGAGGTAGCGCAGGCCGCCGTGGATCAGCTTGGTACTCGCCGACGAGGTGTGCGCGGCCAGATCGTCCTGCTCGCACAGCAGCACCGTCAGGCCGCGGCCGGCCGCGTCGCGGGCGATGCCGGCGCCGTTGATCCCGCCACCGACGACGAGCAAATCGTATTTCGTGCCTTGCGTCACCTGGTGAGCCTCTGCATCGAATCTGGGAGTAAGTTGGAAAGCAAATTGAACGAAGCATGTTCGTTTTCGAACTCTAATGAACATATTCGAAAAAGTAAAGTTCGCTTCGACCCGAGCGAGCCTGGGTCGAATGGCACGGGAGTGACACAACGCGCGACCGCGGACGATACTCTCGGTAGCAGCCATTTCGAGGTGATGTATGCGTGGACTTTTGATGATCGGCGCGGCGGCGCTGCTGGCGGGATGCGTGAGTACGCCGAGTCTGGAAGGGACGAGGGGCGCAACGTCGTTCGAGGCGTTACAGAAGATGTGCTCGCCGCAAACCGTCGACTACGGCAGCGACGCGCAGAACGTCTATGAGACGTTCTTCGATGCCTATGTGGCGAACCGGCGCGGCCGGCTGTCGAACGACGACTTCTGCGCGTTCCAGGCATCGATCGCGCAGCGCCATGCGAGCGAGGCGACGAGCAGCGATCCGAAGGTGCGCAACCAGTGGGTCGAGTTCTTCAACGAGCAGCGCGCAAGGGCGATCAGCTGGCGTGCGAGTGCCGATCCGACCTTGCGTAACGGGTAAGCAGCAGCGGGTTGACCGGCGAGCCGGTTCACTTGCGCGGCGCCAACGCTCCGCGCCACAGCATGCGCAAAAGCTGCGCGAACACGGCTTCACGTGATGGCTGCGGCGCTCCGTCGCCGGCGGAATCGGCCTGTTGCGCCGCCGACGGCGGTAGCTGGTTCGCGAGCGCGAGCATCGTGAAGCCGTGCAGGCTCGTCCAGTACGCATAGCCGATCAGGCGCGGATCGCCTTCGAGAATACCCGCCTCGACGAGCCGCTCGAAGTGCGCTTCCAGCAGACGCCACGCGCGCTGCGACGCCGCGGCCAGTTCAGGGTAGGCGCCTTGCTGTTGCGGCGTCTGATCGAACATCAAACGGTAGGCGTGCGGTTCATCGAGCGCGAAGTCGACGTAGGCCCGGCCGACGGCGCTGTGATCGATGGCGGGGGCGTTCGCGGGGATGCCGCGCGCGGCCGCTTCGAGGCGCGCGGCGAAGCGGTTGAACGCGGCGGCGCGGACCATCGCCAGAATTTCTTCCTTGTCGCGGAAATAGCGATACGGTGTCATCGCACTGCAGCCGAGCTCCTTCGCCAGCTCGCGCATCGTCACGCCTTGCGCGCCGCGGGTCGCAAATGCGTTTTCGGCGACGCGTCGCATGGCTTCGCGAAACTGCTGGATGTCGTCGGCGGAGAGCGTCTTGGGCATGCGCGAGGGCGGGGAAGTCCGTCGCGTGAATTTACTGTGTAAATGAGATGCGCACAACAAAGGGCCGCGAAGGCGGCCCGCTGTCAGGGAATTGAACGATACGAGCCCGGCAGTCGCGAGCGAAGCGCGCGGTGGATCCGCCAGGGCGGCGCGGATACGCCGCCAACGGCTCTCGGATCGAACGACAGGGAATCTCAGGAAAAACGTTTGATGGCCCGCAATGCGGTGTCGCCGGTTTCGGTCACGCGCCATTCTTCGTTGCCCGATGCGAGGCGCTCGAGTTGCACCAGTTGGCGTTCGAGCAACGCATCGAGTTCTTCTCGGTCCATTTCGACCTGGTTGGGGGCGTCCTTGACGAGTAACAACGTGGCGAATTCATGCGGACTCAGCATCGTTCTCTCCATGTCAGCAAATTGCGGACAGCCTTGCAGTCGACCGGCAGGCCGGGGCGGGGTCCGCTAAGGATCAGGGCGGGAGGTACGGCTTACACGACAGATTCACAAACCGACGCCGTGCGAAACTCGCAACGCACGTTGGGGAACTGGAGTGTAGGCGAGCACCGATGAAACGCCAACCTGGTCCCCGTAAATTTTCCATTTGACAATTGGTCGCGCGATAGGCGGTCCGGCCCCGCAGCCAGATTCTTGATTTCACGCGAGGTTTTGCGTGCACCGCAGCATGGCGGAGATCGCCTGGAATTATCCGGCGATATAGATTTGACAATTCGCGGCGTTCAGCGCCTCGGTCATGTCGGCGGGCGGCGCGGCGTCGGTGAACAATGCGTCGATCTGCTCCAGATGTCCCTGGCGAACTAGCGCCGGGCGGCCAAACTTGGAGTGATCCGCGGCGAGGAACACGGTGCGTGCGTGCTCGATGATCGCCTCGGCGACACGCACTTCGCGCGTGTCGAAATCGCGCAGCGTACCGTCCGTTTCGATGCTCGACGTGCCGATGATCGCGAAATCGACTTTGAACTGCCGGATGAAGTCGATCGCCAGTTCACCGACGATGCCCTTATCCCACGGCCGCACGATGCCCCCCGTCACCAGCACTTCGCAATCCGGGTAGCCGCTCATCATGCTCGCGACGTTCAGATTGTTCGTGATCACGCGCAGTCCACGGTGGCGGTTCAGCGCGCGTGCCACTTCCTCGGTGGTCGTGCCGAGGTTGATGAAGAGCGATGCCTGATCGGGAATGTGAGTGGCGACTAGCGCCGCGATGCGTCTTTTCTCTTCATGAAACATGCGCTGGCGCGCGGTGTAGGAGACGTTCTCGGAACTGGTCGGCAGACTGGCGCCGCCGTGATAGCGGCGCAGCAGATTCATATCGGCGAGCCAGTTGACGTCGCGGCGGATCGTCTGCGGGGTGACGTCGAAGTGGCTCGCGAGGTCGTCCACGGTCACGAAGCCGTCGCGTTGCACCCACTCCAGCAATTCCTGTTGCCGGGCGTTGAGAGTCAGGCGGGGGTCTCGTGTCATGTGTCTCGGGTGGTGGCTGTCGTGTCGGCGTGGTCCGTCGCGATCATCGAGCGGTTGGCAGAAAGCCCGCCGTCGACGAACACGATTGCGGCTATTGTAAAACCATCGCGCCCCTTGTCCGCCAACTGGCCGCGAACGCTCCGAACCTGCTCGAACCTTCATTCAGGTGCAATACGCATTTATTCATTTGATAAATGAATTTGTTTTTTGGTGCGCTTCGCGATGCAATCCTGGATTCCGCGATTTACCTGCCTTACAACCTTTCCCATGATGTCCGGCTACTTTTTCATGCCGGCCCGCGCTTTCGAGAGTGTTCGACATGACTGGCTTCAACAACTGGCAAAACCCTTATCCGACGCAACGTCTGCCCGTATTCGCACGCAATATCGTTTCGACCTCGCATCCGCTCGCGGCGCAGGCCGGGCTGCGCATGTTGTGGAAGGGCGGCAATGCCGTCGACGCGGCCATCGCGGCGGCCGCAGCGATGACAGTGGTCGAACCGGTGTCGTGCGGCCTGGGCGGCGACGCGTTCGCGCTCGTGTGGGACGGCAAGAAGCTGCATGGTCTGAACGCGTCGGGCGTGTCGCCGGCTGCGTGGAACGTCGATTACTTCAAGCGCAAATACGGCGAGGAAAACGGCTTCGCGAAACAGCCGAAGCGTGGCTGGGACGCCGTCACGGTGCCGGGCGTGATCGCCGGTTGGGAAGCGCTGCACCAGAAGTTCGGCAAGCTGCCGTTCGCCGACCTGATGGAGCCGGCCATTGAGATCGCCGAGCGCGGTCACGCGGTGGCGAGCATCGTCGCGTACAAATGGGCGGCCGCGGTGCCGGAACTGAAGGATCAGCCGGGCTTCGCGCAGACCTTCATGCCGCGCGGCCGCGCGCCTGAGGTCAGCGAGCTGGTGCGCTTCCCCGGTCACGCGAAGACGCTGCGCCTGATCGCCGAGCAGGGCCCGCGCGCGTACTACGAAGGCGAGATCGCCGAGCGGATCGCCGCGTTCGCACGCGAAGGCGGCGCCGCGCTGAGCGCCGACGATCTCCGCAACTACCGCGCGGACTGGGTCGAGCCGATCGGCAAGGACTATCGCGGCTACACCGTGCATGAGATTCCGCCGAACGGCCAGGGCATCGCGGCGCTGGTTGCGCTCGGCATCCTCGAGAAGTTCGACGTGAAGTCGCTGAAGGTCGACAGCGTCGAGTCGCAGCATCTGCAGATCGAAGCGATGAAGCTCGCGTTTGCCGACCTGTATCGCTATGTGGCCGACCCGCGGTCGATGGAAGTCACGCCCGAGCAGATGCTCGACGACGCGTACCTGAGCTCGCGCGCGAAGCTGATCGATCCGAAGCGGGCGACGCACTTCGACTTCGGCATGCCGAAGGCGGGCGGCACCATCTACATGTCGGCCGCGGACGAGAGCGGCATGATGGTCAGCTTCATCCAGTCGAACTACATGGGCTTCGGCTCGGGTGTGGTGGTGCCGGACAGCGGCATCGCGCTGCAGAACCGCGGCTGCGGCTTCTCGATGGATCCGAAGTCGCCGAACGTCGTCGAGGGCGGGAAGCGGCCGTTCCACACGATCATCCCGGCGTTCCTCACGCAGCAGGTGAACGGTCAGCAGGAAGCGGTGATGAGCTTCGGCGTGATGGGCGGCGACATGCAGCCGCAAGGCCATCTGCAAACGGTGGTGCGCATGCTCGACTACGCTCAGCAGCCGCAGGCCGCGTGCGACGCGCCGCGCTGGAAGGTCAACCGCGACTTCACGGTCGATATCGAGTCGACGCTCGATCCGAAGACCACCGAGGGCCTGCAGAAGCTCGGCCACACGATCAAGTCGGTCGACGATCCGTACATGGACTTCGGCTCCGGCCAGTTCATCTGGAAACTCGATCGCAACGAGCCGGAGCGCGGCTACGTGGCGGCCAGCGACAGCCGCCGCGACGGTCTCGCCGCCGGCTTCTAGGCCATAACGAGGCGACGCCCGGGGCCGAGGTCCGCACCGGGACTCAGGTCCGACACCCGGGTAACACGTATCGAACGCGCGGCATGGCATATGCCGCGCTATTGCGCGCCCGCCAGCCGCCTCGCTGACCCAGGCGGTGCCGCACCTACCACGGCTATTACGCAGCAGACAGGCAGGAGACCATCATGAACACCCCCGCGTCGCACTCGACGACCGCTTCCCCCCACGCCGCGCCGCTTTCGAAAGCGATGGTGCGGCGGATCGTTTTCTCGTCGTCGATCGGTAACGCGCTCGAGTGGTTCGACTTCCTGGTCTACGGCTACTTCGCGACGATCATCGCGAAACAGTTCTTCCCGATGCAGGACGAGTGGCTGTCGACGCTGCTCGCGATCGCTACTTTCGGCCTCTCGTTCCTGATGCGCCCGCTCGGCGCGGTCGTGCTCGGCGTGTACGGCGACCGCAAGGGCCGCAAGGCGGCGCTCACGCTCGCGATCGCGCTGATGATGGTCGGTACTTTCACGATGGCCGTGATGCCGCCGTTTTCGACGATCGGTCTCGCGGCGCCGCTGCTGGTGCTGCTGGCGCGGCTCGTGCAGGGCTTCGCGGTCGGCGGCGAGTTCGGCAGCGCGACGGCGTTCATGGTCGAGCACAGCGCGACTCGGCGCGGCTACTACGCGAGCTGGCAGTTCGCGAGCCAGGGTCTCGCGGCGATCACCGCGGCGGCCTTCGGTTCGCTGCTGACCGCGTGGCTGCCGGCCGAGCATCTGAACAGCTGGGGCTGGCGTGTGCCGTTCGTGTTCGGTCTGCTGGTCGGGCCGGTCGGCTACTACATCCGCTCGCATCTCGACGAGACGCCCGAATTCCTCGCATTGCGTGAAGAACGCGCGGCTCGCGAGGCGGCTGGCGAGCACAAGGTCGTCAGCGGAACGAAGGACGCGTCGTTCTCGAATCAGTGGGTCAACCTGCTGCTCGCGATCGGCATGGTTGCGCAGTCGACGGTCGGCGTGTACGTGCTGCAGCTCTACATGCCGCTTTACGCGGTCAAGCAGCTGCATATGGCGGCGGCCGCGTCGTTCGGCGTGGTCGTGCTGAACGGCGGCATGCAGTTCATCTTCTCGCCGATCATGGGCGCGCTGTCCGATCGCATCGGCCGAATTCGCATCATGCTGAGCACGTCGATCCTGATGGGCCTGCTGATCTATCCGATGTTCGCATGGCTGCAGACACATCCGACGATTGGCTGGCTGCTCGTGCTGCAAGGCGTCGCCGGTATTTTCAAGGCCTCGTACTCGGGGCCGATGCCCGCGCTGATGTCGGAGATCTTCCCGACCCAGGTGCGCTCGACTGGCCTTTCGATCGGTTACAGCATCGGTGTGACGATCTTCGGCGGCTTCGCGCCGACCATCGTCGAAACCTTCATTCATTTGACCGGCGACAAACTCGCGCCAAGTTATTACGTCCTGCTTGCGGCGGTGCTTTCGGGCGTATCGCTGATCATCGTCGCGCTGCGCATGCGTCGCGTGCGTCCCATCCCGGGCGACGTCCAACCTGCCTGAGGAAGAGGGCGCCCGCCTATGGCGCCCGCCCGTGTCCCCAACCCCGCCGGGTCTGATGTCTGTCCGAAAAGCCAGCCTTTTGGGCTGGCTTTTTTTGCCTTGCGCACATGTTTTAACACGTTGGAAGATTTCGACTATCTTGAAATCGGAACTGCGTCGATGCGGCATGGTCTGTGCTGTGTGATCTGCATGGTCGGATATCTCCGGCTAAGATGCAGAGTACAAGGGCCCAACTCTAATTCACGGCGTTGTATCCGACCCGCAGAAACATCACGGCGAGCGCGGTGGCAGCTGCGAAGAACTCCACGGGTCGGTACAGCATGGGAGCAAGACACGATGCATACAGAGCTGAACCATGTCATGCCCTGGCGGATCGAAGACATCGATCTGACGCGCATTGACCGTCAGAAGGCCGCGGCCAACGAGGACCTGCTGCTGTTGTTGTGCGCGGCTTCGTTCATCGAAAGCGGCACCGATCTCTACACCAGCAATCTGAGTACGTTTTTCAACGACGATCCCGAGGTCTCGGCCTGGCTCAACCACGAGTGGGAGCCCGAGGAAATGCAGCACGGCCGGGCGCTGAAGACCTATATCGCGTATGTATGGCCCGAGTTCGACTGGGACACCGCGTTCCGCAATTTCATGGGCGAGTATTCGCTCACGTGCTCGGTCGAGGATTTCGAAAAGACCCGCGCGCTGGAGATGGTCGCGCGTTGCGTAGTCGAAACGGGTACCGCGACGCTGTACCGCGCGATCAACGAGTGCTCGGACGAAGCGGTCCTCAAGCAGATCACCGACAACATCCGCACCGACGAAGTCCGTCACTACAAGCACTTTTTCAGGTACTTCAAGAAGTACAACCGGATCGAGGGCAACGGTCGGCTCGCGGTGCTGGGCGCGTTGATGCGTCGCGTGATGGAAATCAAGAACGAAGATTCGGAGATCGCGTTGCGGCACGTGTTCGCGATTCGCTATCCGGAGCGCGTGCACGACTCCGCGTATAACCGCGAGCGCGCGGCGCGCATCAACAAGCTGGTGCGCCGCAATCTGTCCGCCGACATGTGCGTGAAGATGCTGCTCAAGCCGCTCGATCTGCCGGCGCGCATTCAGCCGGGTGTGCATTATCCGCTCGCGAAGATCACGCAGCACGTATTCTTTCGCTGAGCTATCGAACGTTGCGCGAGGCATCGGCTGAATGCAGCTGCAACGACCTGACGAAGCGAACCGGAGCCCGCTCATGCGGGCTTTGGTTTTTTCGAGGCATGATGGAGCTTTACCGACTACTTCGACTGGATCGATGGCATGAGCGCTTCCTCTTCCGCATCTACGTCCGCGCGTCCGCTCGAACAGATCGTGTTCGACGAATGGCCGGCCAACGTGCGCGCGTTGTTCGACGGTTCGTCGCTTGCGGACAAGCAGGGCTTCACCGCGTCGCTACTGAGCGTCGATGCGAACGGCCACGTGCGCACATCTCTGCTGAGCGTCGGCGAACTCTATGCGCCCGACTCGCGCACGCTGTGCATCGCGCTATGGCCGCAGGCGCGCGCGACGCGCGCGATCGCGCAAAGCGGGCGCGCGGCGCTGAGCTTCGTCTGCGATGCGGCGTTCTATCAGGTGCAGTTGCGTGTCGCGCCGCTGCCCGGTGTTGCTGGCGACGACAGCGGCCTCGTCTATCTGCTCGGCTCGATCGACACAGCGGAAGCGCAAAGCGTCCGTTATGCGCGCCTCACGGGCGGCATCACGTTCGAATTGCAAGGAGAGGGGAGTGTGGTGCTCGAGCGATGGGAAGGGCAGGTCGAGCATTTGAAGCAGGCTGCCGCCGCGAGCAGCCGTTAGTCTTCGAGCAGGGAAGCGCTAACGGCTGATGCGCGGGCAGCCTTCAGGCCGCGCGACGCTTAACGGCCACGGGCGCCGTTGCGCGACGGTTGCGCACCGCGCGGCGCATCGTTGCGCTTCGCGCCGCCGCCGAGCAACGCGCCCGGATTGCCGTTGTGCGAACGATTGCCCTGCGGCTTGCGCGGCGCATGGTGCGCGGGAGCGCCGTCATGCGCGGCGGTACGCGGCCGATCGTCGTGACGCTGCGTATCGCGACGCGGCTGATTGTCATTGCCGGCCGGCTTCGCACCTTGTGGCCGCGGCGTGGGCTGAGCGTTCGACGCACGCTGGCCCGAACGCTGACCCGTGCCTTGTCCCGAACGCTGACCGGAGCCTTGAGCCGGCTTGGCCGGTGCGCCACCACCAGCACCGCCGTCACGACGCACCGCACCTTGTCCCTGGCGCGGCGAGCGCCCGCCGCCGCCCTGCCCGCGTCGCAGGATCGGCTCCGGCTTCGCGGTCGGGTCCGGCTCGAAACCGGCGATCACTTCCTGCGGGACCGGACGCTTGATCAGCTTCTCGATGTCCTTCAGCAACTGCAGTTCATCGACGCATACGAGCGACACCGCCTCGCCGGTCGCACCCGCGCGACCCGTGCGGCCGATGCGGTGCACGTAGTCTTCCGGCACGTTCGGCAGATCGAAGTTGACCACGTGCGGCAACTGATCGATATCGATGCCGCGTGCGGCGATGTCGGTCGCCACCAGCACCTGCAGCGTACCGTCCTTGAACTCGGCGAGCGCGCGCGTGCGTGCCGACTGGCTCTTGTTGCCGTGAATCGCGAGCGCGCTGATGCCGTCCTTCGCCAACTGCTCGGCGAGGCGATTCGCGCCGTGCTTGGTGCGCGTGAACACGAGCACCTGGAACCAGCTGTGCTGACGGATCAGATGCGTGAGCAACTCGCGCTTGCGGTCGCGATCGACCGGGTGAATCTTCTGCGCGACCGTTTCTGCCGTCGTGTTGCGGCGCGCGACTTCGATCAGCGCCGGTGAGTCGAGCAGGCCATCGGCGAGTGTCTTGATCTCGTCGGAGAAGGTCGCCGAGAACAGCAGGTTCTGGCGCTTCGGCGGCAGCTTCGCGAGCACGCGCTTGATGTCGTGGATGAAGCCCATGTCGAGCATGCGGTCTGCTTCGTCGAGCACGAGGATCTCGAGATGCGACAGGTCGATGGTCTTCTGCTGCATGTGATCGAGCAGACGGCCCGGCGTCGCGACGACGATATCGATGCCGCGCCTGAGCGCATCGATCTGCGGATTGATGCCGACGCCGCCGAACATCACGGTCGACTTCAGCTTCAGATACTTGCCGTAGGCGCGCACGCTTTCTTCGACCTGCGCGGCGAGTTCGCGCGTCGGCGTGAGGATCAGCGCGCGCACCACGCGCTTGCCGCCGGCGGCCGGCGGCATCGAATTCAGGCGCTGCAGGATCGGCAGCGTGAAGCCGGCGGTCTTGCCGGTGCCGGTTTGCGCGCCGGCGAGCAGATCGCCGCCGTTGAGCACGGCCGGGATCGCCTGAGTCTGGATCGGAGTCGGGCTGGTGTAGCCGAGTTCATTGACAGCGCGGACCAGCGGTTCGGACAAGCCGAGGGAATCAAAAGACATAAAAGCTCTTTGCAATGCAGTGTCGCGAACGGCCCCGCTGGGCCCAAAGGACCCCAACGCGGAAAAACCAGCGCGGCATCGACACGCCCGCATGGGTGTTCGAGGCCGAGGCCCGGTTCCGTTCACGGAGAAATCGGCGGCACGCTCACAGATGTGCCGAATGTTTCAACGCGCTATGCAGACACGTCGACTGGCCTTAAGTTGCAATTCGTCGCCGTGGAATGTCACGCGACATAGCGCGCGACACTGACGAATTGACACAGACTGCCCGCCAGTACGAACAGGTGCCAGATACCATGTCCGTGGCGGATGCGCTCGTCGTTGATGAAGAAATAGATGCCGACGCTATAGATGACGCCGCCGGCCACGAGCCACGCGGTCCCCGCAGCCGGCAACGCCTGCACCAGCGGGTGGACGGCTACGAGCGCGAGCCATCCCATCAACACATACAGCACCATCGACACACTGCGGGTGCGTCGCCCGAGCGTGAGTTCCTGCACGATGCCGAGGGCAGCGAGCCCCCAGCTCACGCCGAATAACGACCAGCCCCACGGTCCACGCAACGTGACGAGCGTGAACGGCGTGTAGCTGCCGGCGATCAGCAGGTAGATCGCCGAATGATCGCATTTCTGCAGAATCGCCTTCAGACGCGGATGGCTGACGCTGTGATACAGCGTCGAGATCGCGTACAGCACGAACAGCATCGCACCATATACGGCGAAGCTGACGACCTTGTACGCGTCGCCGGCGAGCGCGCCCATCGTGACGAGCGCCGCCAGCCCCACCACCGACAGCACGGCGCCGACGAGATGGGTGATGCTGTTCAAACGCTCGCCGAAGGGCACAACTCTTTCCTCCTGCACGGTCCCACGAGGGCAACCTCCAACACAAATAGCCCTACATGATACCGGTCCTGAAAAAACGAAGGGCGCGGCCGCGAATTTCGCAGGCCGCGCCCGGGGTGCGTCGACCCCTGCTTAGTCGAGCGGCGCCGAACGCAAGTCGGCCACCTGCTGCGGCGACACGGCCGTGCCGTGGTTGCCCCAGGACATACGGATGTACGTCACGACCGCTGCCACTTCCTGATTCGACAGAGCCTGCGCGAACGGCGGCATGCCATACGGATGCGGGTTCCCTTCCGTGCTCGGCGGATAACCACCGTTCAGCACCATGCGGATCGGGTTGACCGCCGACGGCATCTGGATCGACTGGTTGTTCGCGAGCGGCGGGAATGCCGGCGGCCGGCCGAGACCGTTATCCTCGTGGCACTTCGCGCAGTTGTCAGCGTAGATCTTCTGACCTTGCTTCAGCAGTTCGCCGCCGAATTTTTCCGAGGTTTCGAGCTGCAGCGGTTCCGGTGCTTCGCTCTTCTGCGGAATCGTCTTCAGGTACGTCGCCATCGCGTTGATGTCTTCGGTCGACAGATACTGCAGGCTGTTGTGAACCACTTCGGCCATCGGACCGAACACCGCGCCGCGGCTCGACACGCCGGTCTTGAGCAGGTCGGCGATGTCCTTGAGGTCCCAGTCGCCGAGGCCGGCTTCGCGGTTCGACGTCAGCGACGGCGCATACCAGTTCTGCAGCGGAATCAGGCCGCCCGCGAACGCGGCCGAGTTGACCGGGGCGCCCATCGCATTGATCGACGTGTGGCACATGCCGCAGTGACCAAGGCCTTCGACCAGATACGCACCGCGGTTCCATTCGACCGACTTGGTCGGATCCGGCTTGAACTCGCCTTCACGGAAGAACAGCGTGCGCCAGCCGATCAGCATGTTGCGCTGGTTGAACGGGAATTTCAGTTCGTGCGGACGGCTCGGCACGTTGACCGGCGCGACCGAGCGCAGGTACGCGTAGATCGCGTCCGAGTCGGCGCGCGTGACCTTCGTGTAGCTCGTGAACGGGAAGCCCGGATAAAGCAGGCTGCCATCTTTCGAGCGGCCGGTGTGCATCGCGCGATAGAAGTCGTCCTGGGTCCACTTGCCGATGCCGTACTGGTCGTCCGGCGTGATGTTCGGCGTGAACATCGTGCCAAACGGCGTGGCCATCGGCAGGCCGCCGGCGAACTGCTTGCCGCCGCGCACCGTGTGGCAGGCGATACAGTCGCCGGCGCGGGCGAGGTACTCGCCCTTCTTGATCAGGTCGGCCTGGTCCGCGGGCGTTGCCGCCACGGCTGCGCCGCTGCTATGCAGATTGTCGCCGCCCGACCAGAGGACGGGAACGAGTGCGGCGGCCGCGACCACGACGACTGCCGAGAGGGCGAACAAGGACTTGTGTTTCATTTGAATGTCTCTCCCGGCGCCTTATTGCGGTTCGCTGCCGCAGGCAAGCGGAGTCTTCAAGGAGCGGGCCGGAGCCGGCACGGGGTTTGGCGGAGCCTGCTGCGTGGAAAGCCAGGCCGCGACGGCGTTCACGTCTTCGTCGCTGAGGCGCGTGGCGATGGTGTGCATGCAGTCCGGCGCGATCGCGTGACGCGTGCCCGAGCGCCATGAACCGAGCTGCGCGCTGATGTAGTCGGCGTGCAGACCGACGAGACCCGGGATTGCCGGCTCCATACCGGTCAGCGCCTTGCCGTGGCAGGCCGCGCAAGCGGGCACCTGCTTCGATGCATCACCGTGCAGCACGATCTGCTCACCGCGCGCGAGCGTGGCGGCCGAGACCGTCGGCTTGGCCGGCGTCGGATACGGCGGGCGTTGTTGCGAGAAGAAGGTGGCGATCTGATGCAGGTAGTCGTCGGAGAGATACGTGACGAGGTAGTTCATCGGCGGGTACCTGCGGCGCCCTTCACGGAAGTTCTGCAACTGATTGAACAGATATTCCGCCGGCTTGCCGGCGAGGCGCGGGAAGTAGTCGTTGTCGGTACCTTGCCCATGCGAGCCGTGGCAGGCCGTGCAGCCTTGCACGCGCGCTTCCATCGTGTCGGGGGCCTTCGGTTGAGTCTGCGCTTTCGCTGCGCTATAGACACCCGCGGCGCCGATCAACAGAAGGGCAAGCAACGGGCGGAAGAGGCGTCTTGAAGACACGCGTAACTCCATCGGAATCGGGGACCTGACCGAACTTCGGGCGGCTCGGTGTGAAGGACAGCCGTCGCTGCGGCGACGCAGCATTCTATCATCGAAGGGTAATCGTGACTATTTGCCGCATTAGAGACGGTTCCAGGTGTGACCGCCATGCGACAGTATGTCGCGTTATGCCGGTTTCGGACTTTGGTTGCGTCACGGATCGTGGTCGACGTCTTTGCCTCAAAAATAATCACGGCGTCGTCGCCGCAAGCGTGATGCCGCGTGACGCATTCGATCAAGCCAGGTTGAACCGATCCCAGCGCGCGCCATCGAAGCGTACACTTCCGGGCTCGCCGGCCGTCGTGCAGACGATGCGCCTCGCCGGCCCGCCTATGTTCCGTTCGTTCTCATCCGCTATCGGCCTTACATGAAGCTATTCGATTTCTCCTCGTCGACGCTGCGAGCGTTGATGTCCGGCGCGGTGGCGCTGGCCATGTCGTCCACCGCGTTCGCGCATGCGCATCTGATCTCGAGCGTGCCGGCCGCGAACGCCGACGCCGTCGCGCCTACCGACCTGACGATCCATTTCACCGAGCCGCTCGAGCCCGCATTCAGCAAGATCACACTCGCCGATGCAAGCGGCAAGCCCGCGACGCCGGGCGCGTCGACGGTCGATAGCGCGGACGCCCGCGTGATGCACCTCGCGCTGCCTCAGTTGACGAGCGGCCGCTATGCGGTGCACTGGATCGCGGTGGCCACCGACGGCCATCGTACCCATGGCGACTTCGCGTTCAACGTCAAATGAACTTCGACGGACTGTGGATCGGGCAGGTCGCAATGGCCACGCTCATGAACGTCTCGTTCGGCTTCGCCGTCGGCTCGGCGCTACTCGGCGCATGGCTCGCGAGGGACGGGCTCCAGCGCACTTCACCGGCGCGTCCCGGCTGGATGCGCGCGCAACGCTCGATGCTCGCGGCCGCCATCGTGCTGGTGCTCGCGGATCTCGGCTGGCTCCTGTATCAGGCGGCGTCGATGAGCGGTGTCGGGTTGTCCGCGGCGTTCGGCGTGGTGCCGACGGTGCTGACGCAAACGCATGTCGGCTATGGCTGGAGCGTCGCGTTCGGCGGCGCGCTGGTGCTGCTCGGCACCGCGCTGAGCCATGGCACGGGCATGCTGCGCAATACGCTGCTGTGGCTCGCGGTGCTCGCGATCGCGGCGGGTAAGGCGTCGCTCGGTCATGCGGCCGATGCCGGCGTGGTGTCGGCCGCGATCGGCATGCAGACGCTGCACGTGCTCGCAACGAGCGTATGGGGCGGACTCGCGATGGCCTCCGGCCTGGCGGTGCTGCCGGCGCTCGGGGCATCCACCGCGCGGGGCATGCTGATCCGCACGGCGACCCAGGTGTCGAACGTGTCGATCGTCGCGGTCGCGTTGGTGTTGCTGTCGGGCGTCTTCAATGCGGTGCGCGACTCGGGCAGTTCGTTCGAAGCGATTCAGGCGAGCACGTGGGGTCATGTGCTGACGTTGAAGCTCGTGCTGGTCGCGCTCGCGCTGGTGCTCGGCGCGCTGAACCGCACATCGGCGCTGCCACGCCTGCGTCGCACCGCATCGACGATGGATGCGCACACCTTCGTCAACGTGATGTATCTGGAAGCGCTCCTGATGATCGGCGTGTTCGTCGTCGCGGCCGCGTTGTCACACACCGTGCCGGCGTTCGCTGCGCTCGGTTGAACGCGCGGCGCGGCATAGGCGATTGACCAATCGGCGATGGATGCGCGCCGCGTAAAAAAGCGCCGCACTGCGAAACCCGCTTACTCGAAGCCGAGGCGATGACCGAGAATCGGCGCGCAGAACAACGCGATCGCGCAGCCCGCGGCCTTGCCTTCGAGTTCGGCGCCGGCCGCGTGCGAGCCGACCATCTGCGTGAGCAGATCGAAGACCTGCGGCAGGCAGTACAGCACCGCCGCGGCGATAAAGCATTTCCCGACTACCGAGATGTTCCATCCGCGCTCGTACGCGAGCATCGCTCCGATGATGCGCAGCACGCCGAACGCAACCAGCGCGCCGACCGCCGCCTGTTCGCGGATCAGATAGTCAGGAAGGAATTCGCCCATGGTGCTCCTCGCTGCATGCGTTGTTGGCATGCATTTCAGCAAGGAGCAGGTCATACGTATGTCCGATACCGAACAAACGTCGCGAAAGCGGGGCGGGATAAGGCTCGGCGCGGAGTGATGCAGGTCGGGGGGCACCGCTCGAACGCCGGTTCGAGCCGGCTGGTCCGGGAAGTTACGTTACTGCGACGGCCCGCGCGTCACGTGGCCCGCCGGCGGCGTTCCGCTTGCTTCGCTCAGGTGTTCAGATCACCATTCGGCGACGCTGCCGTCCGCGTGACGCCACACCGGATTGCGCCAGCGGTGACCGACCTTCGCCATCTCGCGCACTTTCTCTTCGTTGACCTCGATGCCGAGTCCGGGGCCCTGCGGAATCGACACGAAGCCGTCTTCGTACTTGAAGACTTGCGGATTCTTGATGTAGTCGAGCAGGTCATTGCCCTGGTTGTAGTGGATGCCGAGGCTCTGTTCCTGGATGAACGCGTTGTAGCTGACCGCGTCGATCTGCAGACAGGTTGCGAGCGCGATCGGGCCGAGCGGGCAATGCAGCGCGAGCGCGACGTCGTAGGCTTCCGCCATCGCGGCGATCTTGCGGCACTCGGTGATGCCGCCCGCGTGCGACGCGTCCGGCTGGATGATGTCGACGTAGCCGCCCGACAGGATGTGCTTGAAGTCCCAGCGCGAATAGAGACGCTCGCCGAGCGCGATCGGCGTGTTGGTCTGATTGACGATGTCGCGCAGCGCCTCGGCGTTTTCCGACAGCACCGGCTCTTCGATGAACAGCAGCTTGTACGGGTCGAGTTCCTTGGCGAGCACCTTCGCCATCGGCTTATGCACGCGGCCGTGGAAGTCCACGCCGATTCCGATGTTCGGCCCGACCGCCTCGCGCACCGCCGCGACGTTGTTGATCACGCCTTGCACCTTGTCGAAGGTATCGATGATCTGCAGCTCTTCCGAGCCGTTCATCTTGACGGCCTTGAAGCCGCGCTCGACCACCGCGCGTGCGTTGTTCGCGACATCGCTCGGACGGTCGCCGCCGATCCACGAGTACACCTTGATTTTGTCGCGCACCTGGCCGCCGAGCAGCGCATGCACCGGTACGCCGTGATGCTTGCCCTTGATGTCCCACAGCGCCTGATCGACGCCGGCGATCGCGCTCATCGTGATCGGGCCGCCGCGATAGAAGCCCGCGCGGTACATCACCTGCCAGTGATCCTCGATCAACAGCGGGTCCTTGCCGATCAGATAATCGGACAGCTCCTCGACGGCCGCGGCGACCGTATGCGCGCGGCCTTCCACCACCGGCTCGCCCCAACCGACGATGCCCTCGTCGGTCTCGATCTTGAGGAAGCACCAGCGCGGCGGGACGATAAAGGTTTCGAGCTTGGTGATTTTCATGGTGTGTGTCTCCGGTGTCGATCCGAGTTGGCGCTTTGGCGCTTACTCCGAACCCATGCAAAGCAGGCCTGCGGGCATGCAAAATTTCGGGGAATTCCATGCTACAACAAAACTGCATTAAAATACTATTAATAGTACTATTTGCCACATAGTGGTGAGGTCTGGCCGACTTACCGCGCGCGTTGCGCGACGGGATCATCAACCGCGAGGAGAAAACCATTACGCACGATCTGCACGGGCGAGTCGCCCAACTGCTGGCGACCGCGATTCTGCGCGGCGACTATGCGCCGGAGTCGATCCTGCCTCGTGAAGCCGAGTTAATGGAGATGTTTGGCGTGAGCCGCACGGTGCTGCGCGAGGCGCTGCGCACGTTGACGTCGAAAGGGCTGATCGAATCGCGGCCGCGCGTGGGTACGCGCGTGCGGGTCAAGTCCGCGTGGAATCTGCTCGATGCCGATCTGCTCGACTGGTATTCACGCGTCGCCGAGCCGATGGCGTTCGCGCTCAAGCTGCAGGAAATGCGCGAGATGATCGAGCCTTATGCCGCCGGCCTCGCGGCCGCCGCGCACACCGACGACACGTTGCGTGCGCTTGCGGCCGCGCATACCGCGATGGTGGCGGCGCGCAACGTCGACGAATGGGTGCGCGCGGATCTGCAGTTCCACCTGCGCGTGCTCACCGCGTGCAGCAACGAACTGCTGATCCCGCTTGGCGCGCTGATCGAGCGCACGCTCGAGGCACAATTGCGGCTCAATGCGAAACGCGCCGATGTGTTCAACGCGTCGCTCGCCGAGCACACGGCGGTGTTCGAGGCGATCCGCGCGCGCGATGCCGCCGCGGCGTACGCGGCGATGGCGTCATTGCTCGGCGTGACGCGCGGGCGAATCGAAGGCTGAGGCGGACGTCGGCGCATTCGGTCTCAATCCATTGCCGCATGCGCGATCGACGCATCCGGTGCCTTGTGCGACGGCCGGATCAGCAGCAACAGCGGGATGACCAGCAGCGTCGCCACGAACATCAGCTTGAAGTCGTTCAGATACGCGACCATCGCCGCCTGCTGCGTGATCGACGCGTTCAGCGCCGCGATGTCATAGTTCGAGCCGCTGTTGAGCATCGACTGGAGCGCCGGATTGAACGCGGTGACG
This sequence comes from Paraburkholderia sp. 31.1, assembly GCF_014397645.1. Classification (NCBI taxonomy): domain Bacteria; kingdom Pseudomonadati; phylum Pseudomonadota; class Betaproteobacteria; order Burkholderiales; family Burkholderiaceae; genus Paraburkholderia; species Paraburkholderia sp. 31.1. The sequence goes on along the minus strand of NZ_VZQN01000001.1, from coordinate 80,919 downwards.
TTCGCAGCGAGGTCCGCGTGCGAGATCTGCGTGTTGCGCGTCATCAGCGTCTGCACGATCGAAATGCCGATACTGCTGCCGATGTTGCGCATCAGGCTATAAGTCGCGGTGCCGTCCGCGCGCAGCTCCGGCGACAGCGTCGAGAACGTCAGCGTGGACAGCGGCACGAACACGAGGCCGAGTCCGAAGCCCTGGATCACGCCGGGCCACACGATGTCCGATGCCGAGAGCACGATCGTGTACTGCATCATCTGCCACAGCGCGAACGCCGATATCAGGAAGCCGCAGAGCAGCAACAGCCGCGCGTCGACGCGCTTGAGCAGCCGGCCGGCGATCAGCATCGCGACCATCGTGCCGGCGCCGCTCGGTGCGGTGACGAGGCCCGTGGTCGCGACCGGATAGCCCATCAGGTTTTGCAGCATCGGCGGCAGCAGCGCGCGGGTCGCGTACATCACCGCGCCGATCACGAAGATGAACAACGTGCCGGTCGCGAAGTTCGGGTCCTTCAATAACTTGTACTTGAAAAACGAGCGCTCGCCGATCGTCGCCGTGTGCACGAGAAAGAACGCGAAGCTGATCGCCGCGACGAGCGCCTCGATCACGATCTCGGTCGACGAAAACCAGTCGAGCTGCTCGCCGCGATCGAGCATCGCCTGCAACGCGCCGATCGCGAGGCCGAGCGTGATGAAGCCGAACGCGTCGAACTTCACGTCGTGTTTCGGCTCGCGCGTCGGCAGGAAGCTCGCGACGCCGAACAGCGCGATCGCGCCGATCGGCACGTTGATGAAGAACACCCAGCGCCAGTTGTAGCTATCGGTGAGCCAGCCGCCGAGCGTCGGACCGAGGATCGGCCCGACCATCACGCCCATGCCCCACACGGCCATCGCCTGGCCCTGCTTTTCACGCGGGTTGATGTCGAGCAGGATCGACTGCGACAGCGGCACCAGCGACGCGCCGAAGATCCCTTGCAACAGACGCGACACGACGATCTGAGACAGCGTCTCGGAGAGTCCGCACAACGCGGAAGACACGGTGAAGCCGCCGATCGCGATCAGCAGCAGCCGCTTCACGCTGAGGCGATCCGCCAGCCAGCCGGTGAGCGGCGTGGCGATCGCGGCGGCGACGATATAGGAGGTCAGCACCCACGTGATCTCGTCCTGCGACGCGGACAGCGTGCCTTGCATATGCGGCAGCGCCACGTTGGCGATCGTGCTGTCGAGCGTCTGGATCAGCGTCGCGAGCATGATCGAGATCGTGATCATCGGCCGGTTGAGCAGCTCAGTGGCGCTCGTCGACGTGGAGGCGGAAGACATGAATGGTGGGGAGGGTCGAAATAGTAAGCATGCTTAGTATATCGTCGATACGGGTTGGCGCTATCGGGAGTTGTGCTGAGGATAGAACGCACACGCAGTCGCGCTGTACGCCGAAGTGCTTCCGTATAATCCGCGCATGAAAACCCAATTCGAAGAGCGCTTCGGCTTTCTGATCTACGACGTCGGCCGGCTGGCGGGCAAGCGGTTCGACGATCTCGCGAGGTCGTCGGTCGATCTGACGCGCGCGCAGTGTCGCGTGCTGGCCTATCTCGGCCACTACGGCGACATCAATCAGGCCCGGCTGGCGGATCTGCTCGAGGTCGCGCCGATCTCGGCGGGCCGGCTGCTCGACCGGATGGAGGAGGGCGGTTGGATCGAGCGGACCGCGAATCCGCAGGATCGCCGCGAGCGCCAGGTGCGCATGACGCCGAAGGCTGAGCGCACGCTCGGCAAGGCGCGCAAGGTCGGCGACGAGGTCGCGCTCGAAGCGCTCAATGGTTTCAGCGATGAAGAAGCGGCGCGGTTGATCGCGCTGCTGCAGCGGGTGCGCGGCAATCTGAGCCGGCTCGTGGATCGCTGAAGCGTCGCGGTGTTGGCGCGACGCTGAAGTCTTTCGCGCGAGCTGGGGTTACGTTGAGCTCGCGCTTCAAATCACGTTATCTGGATTCCGATGCCGGCGTGGCGCCGCTCGGCGGTACCAGCTCGTAACAGCCCGGCGCCACCGACGTTTTTGCTTTTGCATCCGGTTGCTGCGGATCGATGCATTTGAACGCGCTCTGATCGCGCTGCACGAAGATCGTGTCGGCGGGACCGTTGTTGACCACGGCGACGATCTTGTAGCCGTCCTGCAGCAGCGTCGCGAGCATGGTGGAACTGGCGCGCCATTGACTGTCGGCGGTGCTCGGCGTTTGAGCTTGTGCGATGAGGGCGGCGGTCGTGCCGGCGAGCGTGAGCGCAGCGGTGGTTGCGGCGAGCGCGACGGTGCGGAGCGTCATTAAGGAACCTCTCGAAGTTGCGACGGAATTGCGGAAGGAAGCCGGAGGTGCCAACCAAACCCGCGGCGCTTCACTGCCCATACCCTGCGACGCCGCCGCTCATCGTTCGTTCCATCAGAAACTCGCGCAACGCTCGCTGGCAAGCCATGCTCGCCATCCGCCAAACTCCGAGATATCGGTTCCCGACTGCACGCCATACGGCTCGCAGAGGAAACCGGTAACCCACGAACCGTCGACGAGTTCGACCTTCCCCAGAACCAGCGGAGACGGAACGGTCGAAATAAACGAGCCGAACTCCGCGCTGGGCATTTCCCACACTTCGACAGCAATTTTTGCGCCGCCATCGGTGACGCGCCACAGGCCTGGACGCCTCGTGCCGTCCGCCGACGCAGGCAGCGCCGACAACCGGTATTGCGCGGCAGTCTGAGTGGCCTGCAAGAGCCGCCCGCGTCGGGCAAGCAGATCGCGGTTGAGGGGCAAACCTTGCATGTGTGCGCCGCAGACCGCGATCCGCATGCGATCGTGGCTCGCCGCGCATCGTTCGCCGCGCGGCTCCGGCTCGACGGTTAGACCTCCCACGCAGTGCACGCCGCTCTTTCGTTGCAGCAGGTCGGCCACACCCAACAGATACTGGTCGGTGAACGCGCGGCCAAAGACGGTCACGCCCCAGGGCAGATCATTCTTCATGAAACCGGTCGGCGTAGCGACGGCGGCATAGTCCAGCAGATTCATGAAGTTCGTGTAATAGCCGAGCAGGGAGTTCGGACCAATGGGGTCGCGCTCCAACTCGTCGAGCGTCACGGCACGCGGATACGTCGGCGTCAGAACGAAATCGAGTGAATCGATCGACGCATCGCAGAGGGCCTTCAATTCCTGCAAGCGGTACTGCGCGCGAAACAGTTCGACCGCGCTCGCGCCGGGTGCCTTCGCCAACACATCGCGAATGACGGGCAAAACCGCAGCGGGTTTCTCCGTCATCAACTCGCCCGCCACGCTATAACGCTCGGCCACCCACGGCCCCTGATAGAGCAGATTGGCGGTTTCGACAAACGGCGTGAAGTCGATTTCGACAGCTTCACCACCTGCTTCTTCGAGCAACGCGCGCACCTTCGCGAACAGCCCGGGGCTCTCGGAACAGCCGGCGAATTCCAGTTGCGCCGGCACGCCGAACTTGAACGCCGTGGGCTCGCCAAACGCGCGTGCCGTATTCCATTGCGGATTCGCGCGGCTGTATGCATCGCGAGGATCGGGGCGCGCGCTCAACGCAAGCAACGCGCTCGCTTCTTCCGCCGTCGCCGTGAAGAACGTCACGCAATCGAGCGTGCGGCACGCGGGCACCACACCCGCGGTGGACAGCAGGCCTTTAGTCGGCTTGAGACCGACGAGATTGTTCAGCGCGGCAGGCACGCGACCGGAACCGGCCGTGTCGGTCCCGAGCGCGAAACTGGCGACGCCGAGCGCGACCGCGAGTGACGACCCCGCGCTCGAGCCGCCCGACGGATAGTCGGGATGCACGCTATTGCGACACTTGCCATACGGCGACCGGGTGCCGTTCAGACCGGTCGCAAACTGGTCGAGATTGGCTTTGCCGAGCGGCACCGCGCCGAGCGCGATCAATTGCGCAACGACGCTCGCCGATCGCGACGGCGTGTACGCGAACGCGGGGCACGCGGCGGTCGTCTGAATGCCGGCGAGATCGATGTTGTCCTTGATCACGAACGGAACGCCATAGAGCGGCAGGCTTTCGACGTCCTGGGTGTCGAGCCGGTCGAGGTAGGGCGCGACTTCATCTTCGGTCAGAAGATGGATGAACAGATTGAACGATGGATTGAGCACCGCAGCTTTTTCGAGCAGTTCAGCGACGAGCCTGCGCGGCGTGAGCGTTCCATCACGGTATGCGGAGCGAAGTGTCGGGAGGCGAAGATCGAATGACGAGAATGAAGACATGGTTTGCGTCCAGATAATTAGTGACGTTCGACGACGGCGACGCGTTGCCCCGCGCGCACGGGCGAACCCGGCGCCACGTAGATCTCGCCGACCGTTCCGGCGCACGGCGCACACACCGGGATTTCCATCTTCATCGACTCGATGATGAGCAGCACGTCGCCCGCGTCGACCGCGTCGCCGGTTTTCACCTTGACTTGCCAGAGGCTGCCGGCGATCTCGCTGTCCACGGCGACTTCGCCGTCGTGAAGCGGGGCTAACTGAGTGTCTTCGGTGACCGGCGTCTCGAACGTGACTTCCGAGGTGCCCGCTTCACGCCACCGCTCGCGCTCGGCCTGGAAGGCCGCCTGCTGTCTTGAACGGAACTGCTCGATGCTGGCGGATTCGCTAGCGAGAAACGCCTGATAGTCCGGCAACGAAAGCTCGGACTCTTCAATCCGCAACGGAAAACGCCCAAGCGGAAAGTCCGCGCGGATGCGCAACAGTTCGTCGGCCGATACTTCGTAGAAACGAATCTGGTCGAAGAAGCGCAGCAAATAGTGCTGGCCGGCGAAATCCGCGACTTCGCGGTAGCGATTCCACATCTGCAACGTGCGGCCGACGAATTGATAGCCGCCAGGCCCTTCCATGCCATACACGCACAGATACGCGCCGCCGATGCCGACCGAGTTCTCCGCGGTCCACGTACGGGCCGGGTTGTATTTCGTCGTGACCAGCCGGTGACGAGGGTCGAGCGGTGTCGCGACGGGTGCGCCGAGGTACACGTCGCCGAGGCCCATCACCAGATAGCTCGCATCGAAGACGATTTGCCTGACCGCGTCGATGGAGTCGAGGTCGTTGATGCGGCGAATGAATTCGAGGTTGCTCGGGCACCACGGCGCGTTCTTGCGCACGGTGGTCATATATTTTTCGATCGCGAGCTGGCACGCGGGGTCGTCCCATGACAGCGGCAGATGAACGACGCGCGACGGCACGCGCAGATCCTTGTGCAACAAGACCTCGTCCCACGCCCGCGCGACGATGTCGAGCAACCTGGCGAGCGGCAGATCCTCGGGCCGGTAGTGGATCTGCAGCGAACGGATGCCCGGCGTGAGATCGATGACGCCAGTCAGATGCTGCGCTTCGAGGGACTGCATCAGCGCATGTCCGCGAAACCGTGCCACGAGGTCGAGCTCCGCTGGACCGATTTCGAGCAGCAGATGTGTGTCGCCGGATACACGTGCGACGAGTCTGTCGCGGTCCGCCCCGGTATCGAGCACGATCGGCGACGTCAGCGATGCTCTTCTTTCGCTCGGCGCACCCGGTGCAATCTCGAGGCTCTCCAGTTCCCGACGACGCTCACGCGCAGCCTCACGCGCTTCTTCGCCTTCGACGGGCGCGAAGCGGATCTTGTCGCCTGCTTTCAGCTGGCCGATCTGCCAGAGGTCCGCCTCGATGATCGTCACCGGACAGACGAAGCCGCCGAGACTCGGGCCGTCGGGTCCGAGAATCACGGGCATGTCGCCGGTAAAGTCGACGGCGCCGACCGCGTACGGATTATCGTGAATGTTCGACGGATGCAGTCCAGCCTCGCCGCCGTCCTCGCGCGCCCACTCGGGTTTCGGTCCGATCAGGCGCACGCCGGTACGGCTGGAGTTGAAGTGAACCTCCCACTCGGTGTCGAGCAGCTGCGCGATATAGCGGGCGCTGAAGTATTCGGGTGCGCCGTGCGGGCCATAGATCACGCGAACGGTGCGCACGCCGTCGAGCGTCGGCGCGTCGACGAGCGCCGCGCCGGCCTGCGCATCGCCGAGCGGATAAAGATGCAGCACGTCGCCCGCGCGGATCGCGCGGCCGCCATGTCCGCCGAACTGGCCGAGCGTAAAGGTGCTGCGGCTGCCGAGATACAGTGCGACGTCGAAGCCGCCGCGCACGCACAGATAAGCGCGCGCGCCCGCGCCGCGTATCGTGCCGAGCGCGAGCGTCGAACCCGCCGGCACATGGAGGCTCGTGTTCAGCGGCTGAGCGACATCGTCGAGCAGCACCGGAATCTGCGCGCCGGTGATGGCGACCACGGCATCCGTGTTGAAGCGCAGCGTCGGCCCGCTCATCGTGACTTCGAGAGCGGCGGCGTCGGCCGCATTGCCGAGCAGGCGATTGCCGAGCCGCATCGCCCGGTCATCCATCGGCCCCGACGGCGGGATGCCGACTGCCCAGTAGCCCAGGCGGCCGGGATAGTCCTGCACCGTCGTCTGCGTGCCGCCGCTGACGACTTCGACCGTGCTGGCCCGATACCTGAGCCCTTCGAGACATCGAGTCCACGGTTCGCCCGACGCGAACGGCCGGTCGCGCAGAATCTGGCGCAGATAGTCGCGATTGGTCTCGACGCCGTAGAGTCGGGTGTTGCGCAGCGCATCGTCGAGCGCATCGCGCGCTTCATCGCGAGTCGGCGACCACGCGATCACTTTCGCGAGCATCGGGTCGAAGTACGGCGGCACTTCGCAACCGGCCTCGATCCATGTATCGATGCGCAATGCGCGCCCGTCAGCGTGTGGGAACGCGACCTCGGTCAAGAGGCCCGGACTCGGTTTGAAATCACGCCCCGGATCTTCCGCGTAGAGTCGCGCCTGGATCGCGTGCCCTCGCGGCGTTAGACTCGCCGCCAGCTCCTTCAGCGGCGCGAGCGTGCCGGCCGCCAGTTCGATCATCCAACGCACGAGGTCGACGCCCCACACCTGTTCGGTGACGCCGTGCTCGACCTGCAGACGCGTATTGACTTCGAGGAAGTAGAACTGTTCGGCGGCGCTGTCGTACACGAATTCGACGGTGCCGGCGGAGCGATAGTCGACGGCTTTCGCGAGCTTGACCGCTGCCTCGCAGAGCGCGGCCTGAATGCCGTCCGGCAGGCAGGGGGCGGGCGTTTCCTCGAGCACCTTCTGATTGCGCCGCTGCACCGAGCAGTCACGCACGCCAAGCGCGAGCGCGTCGCCTTTGCCATCGCCGAATACCTGCACTTCCAGATGCCGCGCCCGTTCGATGTACTTCTCCAGAAACACGCCGGCATCGCTGAAATTGTTTTCGCCGAGGCGCTTCACGGCATCGAAATGGGCGCCGAGTTCGTCGGCGTTCCAGCACACCCGCATGCCGATGCCGCCGCCGCCCGCGGTGCTCTTCAGCATCACCGGATAGCCGATGGCCTGCGCCGCCGCGAGCGCCGCCGGCAAGTCCGCGAGCAGCCCGGTGCCTTCGAGCATCGGCACCCCTTCGTTGGCCGCGATTTCGCGGGCCGTGTGCTTGAGGCCGAACGCGCGAAGCTGGGAGGGTGTCGGTCCGATGAACGCGATGCCGGCCGCTTCGCAGGCTTCGCCGAACGCCGCGTTCTCCGATAAGAAGCCGTAGCCGGGATGGATCGCCTGCACGCCTTCGCGACGCGCAATCGCGAGGATCTTGGCCACGTCGAGATAAGTCAGCGCGGCCGGACCCTCGCCGAGCGCATGCGCGACAGGCGCTTCGCTGACGTGGCGGCTCGCTCGGTCGGCTTCCGCATAGATGGCGACGCCGGTGACGTCGAGTTCGCGCAACGTCCTGAGAATACGGCACGCGATAGCGCCGCGATTGGCGATCAGAATCTTCTCGAACATGGAAGGTGTGTTGATTCGAAGGCGGGCCGTCCCGCCGTGGGAATGGCCGGCCGTGGTCGTCCACGGCCGAAGTCGCGTCAGCGATGCGTCTGGGTCAGTTCTTCGCGCGTACGGCTGAAGTACCGGCCCGAGCGAACCAGCATGAGGAGAAAAAGCCAGTGGCGGATGCGCTTCAATTCCATATCAGCAGCTCCGCGGGCGTCGGGTTGTAGGCGTTGCATGGATTGTTCAGCTGCGGGCAGTTGGAGATCAGTACGATCACGTCCATCTCCGCGCGCAATTCGACGTATTTGCCCGGCGCAGAAATGCCGTCTTCGAAGCTGAGCCCGCCCGTGGCCGTGACCGGCACGTTCATGAAGAAGTTGACGTTCGCGCCGATGTCCTGCTTCGACAGGCGGCCGTCATGTGCGCAGGCACGCAGGAAGTTGTCGCGGCAGCTGTGCATGTAGCGCTTCTCCAGTGCGTAGCGCACCGTGTTGCTTTCCTGCGCGCAGGCGCCGCCGAGCGTATCGTGGCGGCCGCACGTGTCGGCGACGATCGTCAGCATCGGATTGCCGAGGCTCGAGTACAGCACCGTGCCCGTCGTCAGGTAGAGGCTTTTTTGCCGGCGCAACGTGCGTTGCGGGTCGAAGCGCTCGCGCGGATCGGCGAGGCTGTAGAACAGCGTGTCGACCGCCTGGTTGCCTTCGAGATCGACGATGCGCAGCGTTTGCCCGGCCTTCACCTCGTGAAGCCACGGCTCGCCGGCGGCGAGTGTCTCGCGATAGACCGCGGTTTCCGGACGTTTGTCGCTGACGATAAGCGTGCTGGTCATAAGCGTGGCCTTCGCTCAAAGAAAGAAGCGTTCTGTGTTGATGAAACCGCGTGCGTTCTCTTCGCATGCGGTGCGGCAAACTTCGGCGACCTCGGGCCGCGCGTCGCTCAGCTCGAGCTTGACGGGCATCGGCGCGTACTCGGGGTTCGGGTCGAGCGGGTGCTGGATCGCGGTGAGCACGACGAGCGTGTTCATCGGTGCGTAGAGCTCGATGTAGTTGCCGGCTTTTGAGTTTCCTGGCACGAAACTGAGAACGCCGTCGTCGCTGACATCGACACGGCTGAACAGATTGAGCGTCATCAGCAGGTCAGTGATGCCGAGCCCCCACTTGCCCATTTCGACGAGCAGGTTGTCCGTGCCGTTGCGATAGAACGCGTTGCGCAGCTCCTGGTAGCGGCCTGCGCCGTATCGTTCGCGGACCTCGTCGGCATTCGACACACCGCCGATGCTGTCGTGCCAGCCACAGGTATCCGCGACGATCGCGGCAAGCACGCGGCCCATGTCGGAGTACAGGCAGTGCCCGACCGTGAGCCTGGCCGTGTGCTGGCACTTCAACGAATCCGGCAGATTGAGCCGTTCGCTCTTTTCCGTCGCGTTGACCATCATCACGCTGACGTTCGCACCGCCGCGCAGGTCGGTAATGCGCAGTGATCGACCACGCTTGACGATCAGCGACGTATGGCCGCCGCCTGGGACGGTTTCTTCAAGCAATAAGGTCGTATCTGAGTTCATACCTGAGTTCCCTTCAGTCGGAGACCAGTTCGATATGCGATGCGCCTCGCACGGCAGCCTCGGCGATCTGCACGGCGGACATGGAATCGCGGCTACGGTCGAGCGCAATGTTGTAGGTGATGCGCGCGCCATAGGCGCCCGGCGCCTGCGGGTCGACGCGCACCTTGTCGAAAACCAGCACGCGGCTTCCCAACGTGAAGCCTTCTTTCAGGTCATGCGTGACCATGAAGATCGTGAGCTTCGCTTCGCGCCACAGGTCGGAGAGCAGCTCATGCATGTCCTTGCGGATGCCGGGGTCGAGCGCGCCGAACGGTTCGTCGAGCAGCAGCACGCGAGGCTTCATCATCAGCGCCTGCGCGATCGCGAGGCGTTGCTGCATGCCGCCCGACAGCTGCTGCGGAAACTTGTTCAACGCAGCGCCCAGCCCGACGCGCTCGAGCATGGCCGCTGCCTCGTCTCGCGCCGCGCGCCGACGGGCACCGAATAGCCGGCCGGTGAACTTCGCCTGTGGAAGCTCCAGCCCCAGCATCACATTGCGCAACACGCTCAGATGGTCGAACACCGAGTAGCGTTGAAACACGACGCCGCGATGCCGGTCCGGTTCGCCGGGCAGCGGCTTGCCGTCCAGCAGGATCTCGCCGCGCGTCGCGCGCTCCTGACCCAGCAGCAGGCGCAGAAACGTCGACTTGCCGCAGCCGGACGCGCCGACCATCGAACAGAACTCGCCTTCCTTGACGGTCAGATTCAAACGCTCGAGCACGACCTGGTCGCCGTACTCTTTCCAGACGTTGCGGACTTCGATCATCGCGCGCCTCCGTACCACGGGAAGCACCATTGCGTGATCCGGCGCAGCAGCTCGTCGGTGAGCCATGCGAGCAGCGTGATCCACGCGACGTACGGCAGGATCAGATCCATCGACAGATAGCGGCGCACGAGAAAGATGCGGTAGCCGAGGCCATCGGTCGACGCGATCGCTTCGGCTGCGATCAGAAAGAGCCACGCCGCGCCGAGAGAAAGACGCGTCGCCGCCAGCAGACGCGGCAGCAGTTGCGGCAGCACCAGACGCAGAATCAGCGTCCAGCTGGTGGCGCCGAGCGTCTGCGCCTTGACCCACAGTTCGACCGGAATCTCGCGGGCGCGAGCATGCAGATCGCGAATGATCACCGGCGTGATGCCGACGACGATCAGCACGACCTTCGACAACTCGTCGAGCCCGAACACGATGAACAGGACCGGCAGCACCGCCAGCGGCGGCACCATTGAGATCACGGTGATGAATGGCGACAGCGTCGCGCTGACGAGCGGAAACGAACCGGTCGCGATCGCGGCCACCAGTGCGATCACGGCACTGACGACAAGGCCGATGCCGAGCCGCCGCAAGCTCGACAGCGTGTCGGTCCACAACAGGTACTCGCCGGTGCGCTTGTCCTCGGTGAAGGCGGCCGACTTCACCGCGTCGCTCATTTGCGCCGCGCTCGGCAGCAGCTTGTCATCGGGATTGAGCGAGAGTCGCATCGAGGACCCGGTGAAGTAGACCGCGAACAGCACGACGAACGGCAGCAGAAGCAGCATCAAGCCGCCGATCCGGCTCGGATGTCGATTGATGAGTCGCATGGTGAGCGCCTGGTTGGAAAGCTGGGATGCGAGCCCGCCATGGCGAGCCCCCGGCGAGTGCCTGGACGGTCCGTGTCAGAGCTTGCCCGCGGCCGCCATCGCGACGTAGGTCGGATCGAAACGCAGCTTGACGTTGTTCTTGTTGCCGACCACGACGCCCTTGTCGAACGCCATGCCGACCGCGTCCGCGCTCTTCGCGTCCTGTCCGAGCAGGCCGTGATCGAAAGAGAACTTCGCGACGCGCGTCATGATCTTCGGCATGTCGGCGCTGGTGACGAAGTCGAGCGCGGCTTGCGGCGAATAGAAGAGGGCGGTCGTCGCCAGTTGGCCCTTGAAGTTGGCGAGATCGGTGCCCGAGGCTTTCGCCATCGCGCTCAGCGCGGACGTGCTGGCCGCGGAGTCGGTGTGCATCAGCGCGACCATTTCGAACCATGCACCGGTCAGCGCTTTGCCGAGGGCGGGGTTCTGCTGCAACGTCTTCGTGTTGACGACCATCATGTCCATGATTTCGCCGGGGATCTTGCTGGAGTCGAAGACTTCGCTGACGTTCGGCTGCGACTTCAGATCGGCGAGCATCGGATTCCAGGTGACCGCGTTGTGAACCGTGGGGGTCGCGAATGCGCCCGAGATGTCGGCATCCGAGGTGTTCACGACCTTGAGGTCGCGCTCGCTCATGTGAGCGCTTTCGAGCGCGCGTGCGAGCAGGTAGTGGGAGACGGAAAACTGCACGAGGTTGACCTGCTGCCCCTTCAGGTCGGCGATCTGCTTGCCCTTGCCCTTCATCAGCACGCCGTCGTTGCCGTTCGAATAGTCGCTGACGATCAGGGCCGTCGAATCCACGCCGCCGGAGGCGGGAATCGTGAGCGCGTCCATGTTGGTCATCGCGCAGCCGTCGAACTTGCCGGCCGTGTACTGATTGATGGACTCGACGTAGTCGTTCAGCTGCACGACGTCGACATTGATGCCGTATTTCCTGGCCCATTTGGACACGATGCCCTGGGTTTTCGCCTCACCCCACGGCATCCAGCCGGCGTAGATGGTCCAGCAGACCTTGAAGTCGTTGCGGCCCGCGGCGAACGTGGGGCTCGAGGCGAAGGTGGCGAGGGAGACGGCGGCAATGCCAAGACAGCGAACGAGCTTGAACATGGGTTGACCTCGGAGGGGACGGTTAGCGACGGCAGGGAGCAGCGCAAACATCGCGTTCTCTCCCGGGCTTTTGTCCCGCCGTGTAACCTCGCCTGAGGTCGACAGCTCTCGGACCAGCACCTGCGTGAAGCAGGCCGGAACCCTAGCCGTCCATTTCCAGATTGTCTGTCGAACCGGAGGTTGCGCCGGCTCCTTGCGCGCTCTTTAAAGCGGGAAGTGTGCCAGGGGCCATACCGCGGGTTGGTCGTTAGCTTTGTGCGGCGAAGGGCAAGTTTTTGCCCTGGGGCGGGGAAGGTGTGCACTGATGCGTGTCAGGGAGTGCACTCGATTCGGGCGTGAGAGGACGGGTATCCGACTCAGCGATGCCAGACAAGATGCAACGGTCGTGGCGGGCTGCCTTGCTGCTCGCATGCGTCTGCGCCGTTCGAACGTGTTATTTGATGCCATCCCTATCGAATGCGAAATGAACCGCAAGTCAATGTCGTCCGGCAGATTCCACGCAGTGTGTGGGTTCCAGGATGTGTGAGTCTTTTCATGGACATCTCTTCCGAAATCATCCACAGCCTGCTGCCGATGTTTCTGCTGGCAAGCCTTGGCGCCGGCGCCGGCACGATTGGGCTCATCGAGGGCATTGCGGAGGCCACGGCCCAGATGGTCAAGGTGTTTTCGGGAACGCTGAGTGACTACCTCGGCAACCGAAAGTGGCTCGCCGTAGCAGGGTATTCGCTCGGCGCAATGAGCAAGCCGCTTTTTGCCATTGCGTCGTCGATTGGCGTCGTGGTGACGGCGCGCGTCATTGACCGTGTCGGCAAGGGCATTCGCGGTGCGCCTCGCGATGCACTCATCGCGGATGTCACGCCGCAGCACCTGCGTGGCGCGGCCTTCGGTCTGCGCCAGTCGCTCGATACGGTCGGTGCGTTCCTCGGACCGCTGCTGGCCGTTCTCATCATGCTGATATGGGCAGATAATTTTCGGCTTGCCTTCTGGCTTGCCGTCATTCCTGGTGTGCTCGCGGTCGCGCTGTTGACGTTTGGTATCACGGAGCCTGAGCACGAGCCTCGCGCCAACAGAAGCAATCCTGTGCGGTGGCAGAGTCTCAGGGAGCTTGGTTTGGACTACCGGTGGGTCGTAGGGATAGGCGCCGTTTTTGCGTTGGCGCGATTCAGCGAGGCTTTTCTGGTGCTTCGTGCGATGGGCAGCGGCGTACCGATTGCGTTCGTTCCGCTCGTCATGGTGGCAATGAATATCGTCTACGCGCTGTCCGCTTATCCGTTCGGGAAGCTCGCGGACACGATGCGGCATACGCGGCTGCTGATAGGTGGTCTGATCGTGTTGATTGGCGCCGACCTCGCGCTTGCACACGGCACCCGCTGGAGCATAGTCGTCGTAGGCGTAGCGCTGTGGGGGCTGCACATGGGGATGACGCAAGGCCTGCTCGCTACGATGGTCGCGCACACGGCACCTGCGCATCTGCGCGGGACTGCGTTCGGTTTCTTCAATCTGCTGAGCGGCATCGTGACGCTGGTTTCGAGCGTTATCGCAGGCCAGTTGTGGGAACGTCTGGGCGCAGCCACGACCTTTTATGCGGGCGCAGCCTTCGGTCTGATGACCGTGGTGCTGCTGCTCTTTCACCCGACACCGGCTCAATCTCTTCACGACCTGAGCTAACGTGGCATAGCCGGGGTATCCGTCTGGAAAATGCGCGCATTGTTGCCGCTATTTCCCCAACGTTGAATGGTGTGTCGCTGCGTCTGCCTGAACTCGGACGCCCATCGGTCGTCAGGCTTCGTGGCAGCGTTTCAAAACAAAAAAGCCGCTGTCCTTGTGGGACAGCGGCTTTTTCTTGAAGCTGGTGGCGAATCAGGGAGGGGCTTTCTAACCCCGGCCCAATCGCGGAATCCCTTATAGGTCATCCTGACACTGCAACGCATCCTCGGTCACCAAAGCCTGACGATGACGATGCGTTACGCACATCTTGCCCCAGAGCACTTGCAGGAGGCTAAGATGCTTAATCCACTTCGACAGCTAGAGCTTGAAGGAGCTTGACATGAAGCCGGCCGAACGAGACAACCAAAATTCCTGCACCAAAAAAAGACCGATGTCCCTTGAGTGCTGACGAACGAGCAAGACGCGCGGACGCAGTGCGTCGAGGCTTCGCGAACACGGAACTCGAAGGGTACGTCATTCCGCAGGAAACTAACGAACTCGCGCAACGCTTCATCGAAGGCGAAATCACGCTCGAAGAACTAGTAAGAGGATAGGGAAAAGAGACCGGAAAAATTCTCGCATGCGAGAAACCCGCGCTAGATACTCACCGACTGAAATTTCTCGCACTCGAGAATTCCGACGCCATCCCCGCGGCTGCACCGACACCGGTCGAACGTACTATCATAGGATTCGACACGGCGCGATATGACGAGGCCCTACCAAGAGACCGCAACTTAAACGGGGAAGAAAATGGCCGAAAAACTGTGCAAGGTGTACGCGCAAACCCTGGACCACCCGCATGTGCTGGAGATGATTGTCTCGGCGGACGGGAAGGAGTCGGCAGCAAACAAGGCATTGAGTCACGTCAAAGAGGCAAATCCGACCAAGGGCCGCTCTCTCGAAGAATCGCAAAAGAACTCAGTTGTAATTGCAGTCAAAGCTGCCGGAAAGAGCGGCTGCATTGTCACTAATAAGATACCCGTTCTTGCGTTTGAACAAATCGCTAAGGCAGTCAAGAGGAAGGGGAAAAAGGAAGAGTAAGGCTTCTCTAATTGAGCTGTCGCTCCAGGTAGCAGACGCCGTGTCCGGGCGGAGAGCGGTTTGGCAACTTTATGCCGGCGACAGGGCCCTACAGGCATACCGGAGACTAAAGCCCCTTGCAATTCTCGCACGGAAGAACCCAGCCCCCGGAAAGCTGCTGACCTAAAATTCTCGCGTGCGAGAGTCGCTCTATAGGCGCCTACGCTCCATCGCCGAGCTCAAGTTGGCCCTGCGCTTTGGCAGGATCATCGGGTAGCTCATCCGACGACACCGTATTCATTCCAATAGAACGGGCAAAGTTGCGGAGACCCTTGTCGTCAGAGTAGATGCATGTCGCAAGACGGCTTCGCGCAATCGCTACGATTTGGTGATCGAATTTCACCTTGCTCCAAACCGCGTTTTGCTTCCCTTTCTTGTTTCCGGAAGACAGCGCCGCCCGAATGCTAATCGAACATTCGATCGCCGCACGCTGATCGAACGGAACGACCTCGAAGCCGGACGACCGGCTAAATTCGTCCGCGAGGTCGGGAGCATGGACGAGCAGTTCCGATAAGGCCGGCGTAGGAATGAGGATTTTGGTCCGCGTCTGACGAAGAGTGCGCATAAGAAAGTCCAAGCGCTCTTTTTTGTATCGCTCTGTCGTGCGCGGCGTCAGGAGACTGATCAGAATTCCAGCATCAAAAACGACCATTAATCGCTTCCCCGGATTCTTTGATGTTCTTTTATCGGGTCATCGAATTCAGCCCATCCATTCCCCGGATGCGACGCGAGCTTCGCGAACACCTCGTCGGCCGGTGTCTCGTCCAGCTCTTCGAAATGAGCGATATGGAAACTCACCAGACTCCAATCTCCTTCGCTCGAACGTTCCCATACCCCTTGTCCGTGAACGCGAACCGGCTTGCCTAGGTAATGGCCAACAAGCGCTCGCGCGGTCTCAGGCGTCGTTTCGATACCCTTATAAATCGTCTGTTCATCGAGCGACTGCAGCCACACAGGAATCGTTCTGTCCGTGCCGCCGATGCGAATGACGATGCCGTCTAGGCACCCGGCCTCACGCAACCTATAAGGTTTTTCGTCAGGGATATCGCGGCCAAGGAACTTGACGTAGACGACGTTCCCCGCCTTCAGCGTCGCCTTGGCATTGTCCGCCTTCAGAAGACGATTGATCGCCTCGAACGGCTTCCGAATGTCATCCGGCGCGTCAACTGAGTGTGCAAGTTGCAGCCGCGCTTGGACCTTTGGTATGGCCGGATAGTCGACCTTCGCCTGAGGAACGGCGCTTCCCTTTCTCACGCTCGTGAAGTGGACGTGCTCTTGGCTACCGAGCAGGTCCGCAAGCTGAGTCAAATACTCCGCCAGCCGCGACATCGGGAGCGTGTCCGGCGTAAAAGCATCGATTCGAAATTGGATGAGTTCGGTCTTGTCCATGGCGCGGCCTTCGTTCTGATTATAAGGTGAAGATCGCTCGCAAGCCTACTGACCGTTGCGCCACCGCTGTTCGACGCGGTTGACACTTCGTTGACACTCAGAAACGGACAAGGGGTTACGTTTGCACGTAACCCCTTGTTTTATATGGTGGCGAATCAGGGACTCGAACCCCGGACCTGCGGATTATGATTCCGTCGCTCTAACCGACTGAGCTAATTCGCCGAAAGAAGCGAGATTATGCTGGGGCCACCGGAGGCTGTCAACCCCCGGCTCACAACTTTTTCAGATAGCTCCGGCTGTCGGTCCACTCAATCCTTCGCGTAGATATCCGAGTCCTTGGTTTCGCGCACGAACAGCATGCCGATCACGAAGGTGACCACCGCGATGATGATCGGATACCAGAGCCCCGAGTAGATGTTGCCCTTCGCCGCGACGATCGCGAACGCGGTGGCCGGCAGGAAGCCGCCGAACCAGCCATTGCCGACGTGATACGGCAGCGACATCGACGTATAACGGATGCGCGTCGGGAACATCTCGACCAGCATCGCCGCGATCGGCCCGTAGACCATCGTCACGTAGATCACGAGGATCGTCAGGATCACGATGCTCATCGGCCAGTTGATCTGAGCCGGATCAGCCTTCGGCGGGTAGCCGGCGGCCTTCAGCGTCGCGGCGAGCGTCTTCTGGAACGTCTTGGCTTGCTCCTTCGCGTCGCCGGCGCGGCCGTCGAACGTGTTGACGACCGTATCGCCCACGCGGATCTGCGCGATCGTGCCGGCAGGCGCCGCGACGTTGTCGTAGTTCAGGCCGGCTCGCGACAGCGCGCCCTTCGCGATGTCGCATGAGCTCGTGAACTTCGCCGTGCCCACCGGGTTGAACTGGAACGAGCACTCGGCCGGATCGGCGATCACGACGATCGGCGACTTCGCGGTTGCCGCTTCGAGCGCCGGGTTCGTGTAGTGTGTGAGCGCCTTGAACAGCGGGAAGTAGGTGAGTGCGGCAATCAGCAGGCCGGCCATGATGATCGGCTTGCGGCCGATGCGATCCGACAGCGAGCCGAAGAACAGGAAGAACGGCGTGCCGATCAGCAGCGCGAGCGCGATCATGATGTTGGCGCTCGAACCGTCGACCCTCAGCGTCTGCGTGAGGAAGAACAGCGTGTAGAACTGGCCCGTGTACCAGACGACAGCCTGGCCGGCCGTCAGTCCCAGCAGCGCGATAATCACGACCTTCAGGTTCTTCCATTGGCCGAACGCTTCGGAAAGCGGCGCCTTCGAGGTCTTGCCCTCGGCCTTGATGCGCGCGAACACCGGCGACTCATGCAGTTGCAGGCGAATCCACACCGACACCGCGAGCAGCAGGATCGACACGAGGAACGGAATGCGCCAGCCCCAGGCGCCGAAGGCGTCTTCGCCCATGAACGTGCGAATGCCGAGAATCACGAGCAGCGACAGAAACAGACCGAGCGTGGCGGTGGTCTGGATCCATGCGGTGTAGAAGCCGCGGCGGTTCGCCGGCGCGTGTTCGGCCACGTAGGTTGCGGCGCCGCCATACTCGCCGCCGAGCGCGAGACCCTGCAGCAGGCGCATCGCGATGAAGAGCACCGGCGAAGCGATGCCGATCGCCGCGTAGCCCGGCAGGAAGCCGACGAGGAACGTCGACAGGCCCATGATGATGATCGTGATCAGGAACGTGTACTTGCGCCCGACCATGTCGCCGAGCCGCCCGAATACGATCGCGCCGAACGGCCGCACCGCGAAGCCCGCCGCGAAGCTGAGCAGCGTGAAGATGAACGCCGCGGTCGGATTGACGCCGGAGAAGAAGCTCTTGCTGATGAAGGCCGCAAGCGAGCCGGCCAGATAAAAGTCATACCACTCGAAAACCGTACCCAGCGACGATGCGAAGATCACCCGCTTCTCATCGCGCGTCATCGGCACGTGCGAGATTTGCCCGCCAACGGTAGCCATATTGTCGTCTCCAATATTGATATACACGCGGATCGCCGGGACAGGCGTTCCCGTGCAACCGATTATTGGAGTGGAAACTTACGGCGTTCTGACTCGGCGCCTGAACTTGGGGTAGTCCGGTAAGCCGACGAATAGGCGTTCAATTTCCGTTAATGTGCTGGTATGTGCGCGCAACCCACGCTGAAATATCTCAAAAAACGCTGACCGTCAAGCTGCCGATAGAGGCGCGTTAGGGTAAGTCCCGCCCCGTTCGAGCACGTGCAAGCTGACGCGCACCAGTGTGCCGGCGAGCCGCGGCGACTCCTGGTAGACGTTGTCGTCGATGGCGAGCTCGCCGCCGTGCACTGCCGCAATCTCGCGCACGATCGCGAGGCCGAGGCCGCTGCCGTCGCCCTCGCGGCCCAGAATCCGGTAAAAGCGCTCGACCACACGCGAGCGCTCGCTGGCCGGAATGCCGAGCCCGGTGTCCTCGACTTCCAGGTGCACGAGCCGCGCGGGGGCGTCGTGCCGCACGCGCACGGTGATGCGGCCGCCCGCCGGCGTATAGCGGATCGCGTTGTCGATCAGGTTCGACAGCATTTCACGCAGCATCACCGGATTGCCGGCGACTTCGACCGGCTCGTCGGGCGCTTCGTAGCCGATGTCCATCTGCTTCGCGAGCGCGGCCTGCACCCATTCGCGCACCGCGCTGCGCGCGAGTTCGCCCAGTTCGAGCGGCGTGAAGATCTGTCCCGACCGACGGTTTTCCGCGCGCGCCAGCGCGAGCAATTGCGTGACGAGCCGTGCGGCCTGCTCGGAGCTCGTCGCGATCTGTTCGAGCGAGCGACGAACCTCGGCCGACGCGTTCTGGCGCAGCGCGAGCTCGGCCTGGGTGCGCAGGCCGGCCAGCGGCGTTTTCATCTGATGCGCGGCGTCGGCGATGAAGCGCTTCTGTAGCTCCATGTTCTGTTCGAGGCGCGTGAGCAGATCGTTGAACGACGTGACGAGCGGCTCGATTTCCGGCGGCGCGCGGCGCGCTTCGAGCGGCGACAGATCGTCCGGCCGGCGCGCGCGGATATGCGCCTGCAGCGCATGCAGCGGCTCGAGCCCGCGCGACAGCCCGAACCACACGAGCAGGATCGCGAGCGGCAGGATCACGAACTGCGGCAGGATCACGCCCTTGATGATGTCGTTGGCGAGCTGGCTGCGCTTGTCGAGCGTTTCGGCGACCTGCACGAGCACGGCCTGCGCGCCCGGCGTCTGCGGAAACTCGACGGTCGTGTAGGCGACGCGGATGTCGTTGCCGCGCAGCACGTCGTCGCGGAATTCGACGAGGCCCGGTGGCGGGCGGTCTTCCTCGTGCGGCAGCGGCATGTCACGCTCGCCGGCCACGAGCTCGCCGCGCGTGCCGAGCACCTGAAAGAACACGCTGTCGACGTTGTCGGCACGCAGGAAATCGCGCGTCGACTCGGGCAGCGACAGCTCCGCGACGCCGTTGACCGGATGGATCTGGCGCGCGAGCACGTAGGCGTCGGTTTCGAGCGCGCGGTCGAACGGCCCGTTGGCGATCGACTTCGCGACCAGATAGGTGACCGCGAGGCTCATCGGCCACAGCAGCAGCAGCGGCGCGAGCATCCAGTCGAGAATTTCGCCGAACAGCGAGCGCGGACGCGCTTCGGCGGCGGCTTCGGTTTCGTCGGGCGGGGCGAACGGATTGGCGTAGCGCGCGTCGCGCGCCTCGTCGAGGTCCGCAGCGTGCGCCGTGGCGCGATCAGCGCGTGCGGACATCGCTGGCCTCTATTTGTAGTGGTGGCTCGCCGGCATCGCGGTGGACGACGGCGCGGTGGACGATTGTGCCGCTTGTGCCGTCTGAGGCTCGGAGCCGGCCGGGGTGGCGGGCGCGCTCGCATTCGCCGGCGGCGCCGCTTTTTCGAGGCAGTAGCCGAGCCCGCGCACGGTGATGATGCGCACGCCGCTCGGTTCGATCTTCTTGCGCAGCCGGTGCACGTAGACTTCGATCGCGTTGTTGCTGACTTCCTCGCCCCATTCGCATAGATGGTCGACGAGCTGCTCTTTCGAGACCAGCCGGCCGATCCGTTGCAGCAGCACTTCGAGCAGCCCGAGTTCGCGCGCGGACAGATCGATCGCCTGGTCGTTGACGTAGGCGATGCGGCCCACCTGATCGAACGACAGCGAGCCATGCCGCACGACGGTCGGGCCGCCGCCCGCGCCGCGCCGTGTCAGCGCGCGCACGCGCGCTTCGAGTTCGTTCAGCGCGAAGGGCTTGGCCATGTAATCGTCGGCGCCGAGGTCGAGGCCTTTGACGCGTTCGTCGACGCTATCGGCGGCGGTCAGGATCAGCACGGGCAGGTTCGAATTGCGCGCGCGCAGGCGGCGCAGCACCTCGAGCCCGGACATGCGCGGCAGGCCCAGATCGAGGATCAATAGGTCGAACGTCTGCATTGACAACGCGGTATCGGCTTCTACGCCGCTTTTCACGTGATCGACCGCGTAGGCCGATTGGCGGAGTGATCGAACCAGACCATCCGCGAGTATGCTGTCGTCTTCGGCAATCAGAATTCGCATGATGCGCCAGCCTGGCTTTGCCGGCACCGTGGGGGGTGCCCCGGCGCGCAGCGGTCTCCGAACATTATTGTGGGTAGTTGGGGCGATGCGACAGTAAAAGATGCGCGTTCGCATCACAATCGCGCTTGCCAAAACTACTGTTTTTTTATACAGTGTCTGCGTTTCGTGTGATGTCCTGGAGACTCCGCTCAATTCGAGTGGAACCACGGGTGCACATCTGCCTCAGACGCCGTTCATCATAGCAAAGGACGATTCATGGAAGAAAGCAAGAAAGGCTCGGCTGGACTGACTGCTGAAAAGAGCAAGGCTCTCGCCGCCGCGCTCGCGCAGATCGAAAAGCAGTTCGGCAAAGGGTCGGTCATGCGGCTCGGCGCAGGTGAGGCAGTCGAAGACATCCAGGTGGTCTCCACCGGATCGCTCGGCCTCGACATCGCACTGGGCGTCGGCGGTTTGCCGCGCGGCCGCGTGGTCGAAATCTACGGACCGGAATCGTCCGGTAAAACCACGCTGACGCTGCAGGTCGTCGCCGAAATGCAGAAGCTCGGCGGCACCGCGGCGTTCATCGACGCGGAACACGCGCTGGACATTCAATACGCGGGCAAGCTCGGCGTGAACGTCGCCGACCTGCTGGTCTCGCAGCCGGACACCGGCGAACAGGCGCTCGAAATCGCCGACGCGCTGGTGCGCTCGGGCTCGATCGACATGATCGTGATCGACTCGGTCGCGGCGCTGGTGCCGAAGGCGGAAATCGAAGGCGAAATGGGCGACTCGCTGCCGGGTCTGCAGGCGCGTCTGATGTCGCAGGCGCTGCGCAAGCTGACCGGCACGATCAAGCGCACGAACTGCCTCGTGATCTTCATCAATCAGATCCGCATGAAGATCGGCGTGATGTTCGGCAACCCGGAAACCACCACGGGCGGTAATGCGCTGAAGTTCTACGCGTCGGTGCGTCTCGACATTCGCCGCATCGGCTCGATCAAGAAGAACGACGAAGTGATCGGCAACGAAACCCGCGTGAAGGTCGTCAAGAACAAGGTGGCGCCGCCGTTCCGTGAAGCGATTTTCGACATCCTGTACGGCGAGGGCATCTCGCGTCAGGGCGAAATCATCGACCTCGGCGTGCAGGCGAAGATCGTCGACAAGGCCGGCGCATGGTACAGCTACAGCGGCGAGCGGATCGGTCAGGGCAAGGACAACGCGCGTGAATTCCTGCGCGAAAACCCGGACATCGCTCGCGAAATCGAGAACCGTATCCGTGAATCGCTGGGCGTCACTGCGATGGCGAACGCCGTGACCGGCGCGGACGCTGAAGTCGCGGGCGAAGAAGAGTAAGCATCAAGTGATACGCAAAGGCCGGCCGCTGTCCGGTTTCGACTCCGGACGCTATCCGGACGGCCCGCGCGACGCGGCGGACGGATCGCCTGAGTCCGGCGATCCGTTCGAACCGTTCGACGCACATGACCGCGCTGCGGGCCGCGGCCCGCAGCGTACGCGGTCTGCGCCCGCTGCAGCGTCGTCCAGCCGGGATTCCTCCGGACTCGATTCCCCAATCCCCTCCGAGGTCACCTACACCCGCTCGCGTCGCCAACCCGGCGAAGAGAAGCCGGGCCAGTCCGACAAAGACGACAGCAGAAAATCCCAACGCCCCGCCCGTTCGCTGAAAGCGCGCGCGCTCGGCTATCTGTCGCGCCGCGAATATAGCCGCGCCGACCTCGCCCGCAAGCTGAAGCCTTACGTCGAGGAAACCGATTCGCTCGACACGGTGCTCGACGCGCTGCAGGCCGAAAACTGGCTATCCGACTCGCGCTTCGCGGAAAGCCTGATCCATCGGCGCGCATCGCGGCTCGGCGCGAACCGCATTCTCGGCGAACTGAAGCAACACGCGCTCAACCCGGCGCTCGTCGAAGAGGCGAGCGCGCAATTGCGCGAAACCGAACTCGCGCGCGCCCAGGCGGTCTGGCGCAAGAAGTTCGGCCAGTTGCCGCAAACGCCGGCCGAGCGGGCGAAGCAGGCGCGCTTTCTCGCGTCGCGCGGCTTCTCCGGCGCGACGATCGGCAAGATCCTGAAGGGTATCGACGAGATCGGGGACGGCGACTAACACGCCAGTCTCGACGGGTAGGGCAATTACCGCGCCATAATCTGGCGCCAGGCCGTGCGCAATCGGGGCTGTCCCAAATACCCGTTATGCTAAACTCCAGAAGTTTTCCAATCCGGCCTTTCCTTCCCGCATGTCGCTCTCCTCGCCAGTGTCCCGTCAGTTGCGCCATCGTCGCGCAATCAGAGCGGAAGCTTACGAGCGAGCCGATGGCCTGTGGGATGTGGAAGCGTGCCTGACCGACGAAAAGCCACGCGATGTGGCGCTTGCGTCGGGTGTCCGGCCCAATGGTCAGCCGATCCATGAACTCTGGCTTCGCATCACCATCGATCGCAAGCTCAATGTCGTCAACGCCGAGGCGTCGTCCGACTGGGTGCCCTATCCAGGGTTGTGCCAGGCCAGCAATCCCGCCTACCGTGCCCTCATCGGGCTCAATCTGTTCCACAACTTCCGTCGCGATGCTGCCCGTTTGCTGGCCGGCACGGCCGGTTGCACGCATCTCACCGAGCTGTGCGCGATCCTGCCGACCGCCGCGATCCAGGCGTTCGCCGGCGACGTATGGAACACCGATGACGGCACGCCGGGCGCGAACGCGGGTTCGGGAGACGAATCGTCCAACGGCACAGGCGAGCATTCCAACGACAAACCGCCATTCCAGTTGGGACGCTGCCACGCGCTGCGTTTCGACGGCGAAGCGGTGAAACAGTTTTATCCGCGCTGGTATGGTCATGCACCGCGTCCGGCGCAACGCGCGGCCTCGTCGGACGGCGCGGCGGCCCGCGAACGAAGCGGCGACGCGTCGGCCTGAACGGCGGCAACGGAATCGAAGTTCTATCCAACTCTCAGACTGAAGGGAATCACGCATGAAGATTCACGAGTACCAGGGTAAGGAAATCCTGCGGAAATTCGGCGTCGCGGTACCGCGCGGCAAGCCGGTCTTCTCGGTGGATGATGCGGTCAAGGCCGCGGAAGAGCTGGGCGGCCCGGTGTGGGTCGTGAAGGCTCAGATCCACGCGGGTGGCCGTGGCAAGGGCGGCGGCGTCAAGGTCGCCAAGTCGCTGGAACAGGTTCGCGAGTACTCGAACCAGATCCTCGGCATGCAGCTCGTCACGCACCAGACCGGTCCGGAAGGCCAGAAGGTGAACCGCCTGCTGATCGAAGAAGGCGCCGACATCAAGAAGGAACTGTATGTCGGTCTCGTGATCGATCGCGTTTCGCAGAAGATCGTCGTGATGGCGTCGAGCGAAGGCGGCATGGACGTCGAAGAAGTCGCGGAAAAGACGCCTGAGCTGATCCACAAGGTCGCCGTCGATCCGTCGACTGGCCTGAAGGACTCGGAAGCAGACGACCTCGCGAAGAAGATCGGCGTGCCCGACGCTTCGATCCCGCAAGCTCGCGCGATCCTGCAAGGCCTGTACAAGGCATTCTGGGAAACCGACGCATCGCTCGCCGAAATCAACCCGCTGATCCTGACCGGCGACGGCAAGGTCATCGCACTCGACGCGAAGTTCAACTTCGACTCGAATGCGCTGTTCCGTCACCCGGAAATCGTCGCGTACCGCGATCTGGACGAAGAAGATCCGGCTGAAATCGAAGCGTCGAAGTTCGACCTCGCGTACATCTCGCTCGACGGCAACATCGGCTGTCTGGTGAACGGCGCCGGCCTCGCAATGGCAACGATGGACACCATCAAGCTGTTCGGCGGCGAACCGGCGAACTTCCTCGACGTCGGCGGAGGAGCTACGACCGAGAAGGTCACCGAAGCGTTCAAGATCATGCTGAAGAACCCGAACCTGACCGCGATTCTGGTCAACATCTTCGGTGGCATCATGCGCTGCGACGTGATCGCGGAAGGCGTGATCGCGGCGTCGAAGGCCGTGTCGCTGAAGGTGCCGCTCGTGGTCCGCATGAAGGGCACGAACGAAGACCTGGGCAAGAAGATGCTCGCCGAATCCGGCCTGCCGATCATCTCGGCGGACAGCATGGAAGAGGCGGCTCAGAAGGTCGTCGCGGCTGCTTCGGGCAAGGCGTAAGCCAGCTGTCCACGGCGCATTTACCAGCTCATTTGCCAGGTTTACGAGTGGCGGCGCGCAAGCGACACAGGCGTGAAGCATCGCGCCGAGTGGCGCTACCGCGCGACGCCAAACGAACAGAGGTCAATACATGTCGATTCTGATCAACAAAGACACCAAGGTCATCACGCAGGGCATCACCGGCAAGACCGGTCAGTTCCACACGCGTGCTTGCCGTGAATACGCAAACGGCCGCGAAGCGTACGTCGCGGGCGTGAACCCGAAGCGCGCCGGCGAAGATTTCGAAGGCATCCCCATCTACGCGAGCGTCGCTGAAGCCAAGGCTGAGACGGGCGCGACCGTGTCGGTGATTTACGTTCCGCCGGCAGGCGCTGCCGCCGCAATCTGGGAAGCAGTCGAAGCCGACCTGGATCTCGCAATCTGTATCACGGAAGGCATTCCCGTCCGCGACATGATCGAGATCAAGGACCGTATGCGTCGCGAAAACCGCAAGACGCTGCTGCTCGGACCGAACTGCCCGGGCACGATCACGCCGGACGAGCTGAAGATCGGCATCATGCCGGGTCACATCCATCGCAAGGGCCGCATCGGCGTCGTGTCGCGTTCGGGCACGCTGACGTATGAAGCAGTCGGCCAGCTGACCGCGATCGGCCTCGGCCAGTCGTCGGCAGTCGGTATCGGCGGCGACCCCATCAACGGTCTGAAGCACATCGACGTGATGAAGATGTTCAACGACGATCCGGATACGGACGCCGTCATCATGATCGGCGAAATCGGCGGTCCGGACGAGGCGAACGCCGCGCACTGGATCAAGGACAACATGAAGAAGCCGGTGGTTGGCTTCATCGCTGGCGTCACGGCGCCTCCGGGCAAGCGCATGGGCCACGCCGGCGCGCTGATCTCGGGCGGTGCGGACACCGCCGAAGCGAAGCTGGAAATCATGGACGCGTGCGGTATCAAGGTCACGAAGAACCCGTCGGAAATGGCGCGTCTTCTGAAGGCGATGCTGTAAATCGAATTCGCGTGCCGTTGGCGCGCGATTTTGATACGCTTACGAACTCCTTTCGTGAGCTGGCGGTCCCAAAAAGCGGGGGAGTGCAGACTCCCCCGTTTTTTTTCGTCCGCGCTTGCGCCGCGGTTCTGCCCGCGCGGTCGATTTTTTCTTATGCTTTTTTCCATGCTCGAATTCTTCACGACCCTCCATTGGGGCTCGGTCTTTCAGATCATCGTCATCGACGTTCTGCTCGGCGGCGACAACGCGGTCGTGATCGCGCTCGCCTGCCGCAATCTGCCGCAGTCGCAGCGCATGCGTGGGATCGTGTGGGGGACCGCCGGCGCGATCGCGCTGCGCGTCGTGCTGATCGCGTTCGCGGTCGTGCTGCTCGACGTGCCGTTCCTGAAGTTCGCGGGTGGCTTGCTGCTGCTGTGGATCGGCGTGCGCCTGCTCGCGCCGGCGCACGACGCTCACGACAACGTGAAGCCGGCCGACAAGCTGATCTCGGCGGTGAAGACGATCATCATCGCGGATGCGGTGATGAGCGTCGACAACGTGATCGCGATCGCGGGCGTGGCCGAAGCCGCGGAGCACGAGCACCGGTTGGCTTTGGTGATCTTTGGCCTCGTCGTGAGCATTCCGCTGATCGTGTGGGGCAGCCAGCTGATTCTGAAGCTGCTCGATCGCTTTCCGGGCATCGTACTGTTCGGCGCGGGCCTGCTCGGCTGGATCGCGGGTGGTCTGATGGTCAACGACCCGGCCGGCGACCGCTGGCCGATCCTCGACACGCCAGTCGCCGAATACGGGATGAGCATCGCGGGCGCGCTGTTCGTCGTGATCGTCGGTTATCTGTTGAAGCGCCGTAACGCGAAACGTGCGGCGGTGTGAGCATGGTGCTGACGGTGCATCGCTGCCTGATTCGTGATGCCGTCCGAATGCAAGCCTGGCCATCCGGCTGACTGTGACGCGCGAGCTTCGCTCGCTACGATTGAAACGCCTGTTCCCGATCCACGGGCCAGGCGTTTCTCGTATCAGGAGTCTGCCGATGATCGTTACCCTGCCATATTCCCCTTACTCTCAATCGACGCAATCCCCGCGTAGGTCGCGCCGCGCACGCTGGCGCGCGAGCTGGTTCGCGCGCATCTGCCGCCGCTGCGGCGTCGGCTTCACGCTGATCGAGTTGATGATCGTGCTCGCGATCGTCGGCGTGATCGCGGCCTACGCGATTCCCGCGTATCAGGACTATCTGGCGCGCAGCCGGGTCGGCGAGGGCTTGTCGCTCGCGGCGTCGGCGCGGCTCGCGGTGGCCGAAAACGCCGCGAGCGGCAACGCGTTCAGCGGCGGTTATGCGTCGCCGCCCGCCACGCGCAACGTCGAGTCCATCCAGATCGACGACGACACTGGTCAGATCACGATCACGTACTCGACGCGTGTCGCGCAGGCCGGCGCAAACACCATGACGCTGGTGCCGTCGGTCCCGGACAACGTCGATGCGCCGAGCGCGCGAGTCGCGTTGAGCAAGGACGCGGTGCAGACCGGTGCGCTGACGTGGGAATGCTTTGCGAGCGGCAAGAGCGCGTCGTCGTTGCCGGCGCCCGGTTCGGGGCCGATGCCAAGCGAGGCGCCGACGCTCGCCGCGAATCTGGCGCCGCCCGAATGCCGTTCATAAGGGGCAAAATGAGTGAGTGAACGAGACAGCAGCCGAGCGCTGACTGGATGAGTCGAAGCCACAACGTAAAGGGCTGATTTTCAGCCTATTTCGGCCGGACCGGCGCACAGTGCAACGAAATTTTTGTATAGTGCGCCGGTTGCTGACGCCCACTGTTGATTCGATGCCCACCCCTTTCGCGCGCTACCTGTCTCTCGTACTGCTGGCTCTTGCGTTGATCCTGCCCTACGCGGTTGCCAACCATACGTATCCGATCCCAACCTTCTACGCCGAATTCACCTCGCTCGCGCTGTTTCTGCTGACCGGGGCGGCCGTCGTGCTGCTGGTCGCGACCACCCGGCCGCGCGTGAGCTTCGCGTCGCCCACGGTCGCGCTCGTGCCTTTGCTGTTCGGCCTCGTGCTGGTCGTGCAGACGCTGGTGCTGCCGGTCGCGGAGCCATCGATGAACTGGCTCGGCGCGGGCTTCCTGCTCGCTGCGTGGATGGCCGTGCATGTGGGCTACGGCTTCGCGCGCGTGAAGCTCGACGAGACCGCGTTGCGCTGGGCGGCGGGGGCGTTGATCGTCGGCGGTCTGTTCGCGGTGTTCAGTCAGGTGATCCAGCTGTTTCACCTCGAGGCGCGCGTGGCTCCGCTCGTCGTCGCGTATAACGTGACCGTCGAGCGCCGGCCGTTCGGCAACATGGCGCAGGCGAACCACCTCGCGACGTATATCGCGTTCGCGATGGCGGGCGCGCTGTATCTCGTGCAGACGCGCCGCATCGCGGTGCCGATCTGGCTGCTCGTGTCGACGATTTTCTCGGTCGGCCTCGCGCTGACCGTGTCGCGGGGTCCGTGGCTGCAGATGGGCGTGATTGTCGTGGCCGGCTTCTGGATGGCCTTCGCGCAGACTCGCAACGAAGCGCAATTGCGCCGTAGCAACCGTGAATGGCTGGTGCCGATCGCGCTCGCGGTGCTGTTTTTCGTGGTCAATGCGCTGATCCGCTGGGCCAACGTGCGCTATCACCTCGAACTCGGGCAGTCGGCGGCCGAGCGCTTCCAGGATGCCGGCCAGATCGCGCCGCGCCTCGCGCTGTTGAAATACGGCTGGACGATGTTCAAGCAGCATCCGCTGCTCGGCGTCGGCTGGGGCGAATTTCCGAGCCATCAGTTCGAGCTCGTCAAGCAGCTTGGCGGCGTCGAAATCGCCAACAACTCGCACGACATTTTCGTCGACCTGCTCGCGAAAACCGGTCTGATCGGTCTCGCGATCGTGCTCGTGGGTCTCGTCGCGTGGCTCGTGCGCGTCGCGCGTGCGCCGCAAAGCGCCGCGCGCGTGTTCGGCATCGCGCTGATCGGCGTGCTGACGATGCATGCGCTCGTCGAGTATCCGCAGCAGTACATGTTCTTCCTGTTGCCCGCGATGTTCGTGTTCGGCCTGCTCGAAACGCGGCCGTTGCGCGCGGTGCCGGCGAATCTGTCGCTCGGCGCGTTCGCGGTGGTGGTGTTCGGCGGACTCGCCGCGCTGTATCCGGTGTATCGCGACTATGCGCGCGCCGAGGTGCTCTACTACGGCGCGCGTCCGGCCGAGCAGTACGGCGCCGATCCGTCGTTCCTGTTCGGCGCGTGGGGCGAATACGGTCTCGCGACGCTGCAGCCGATGAATCCGCTGAACCTGCAGCGCAAGCTCGCGATGCACAAGCAGGCGATCGCGCTGTTGCCGGGCGAGACGGTGCTGCGTCGCTACGCGGTGCTGCAGGCGCTGACCGGCGATACCGCGGCGGCGCTCGATACGGTCGAACGCTTGCGGATCTTCGCCGAGGAATTGAAAGACTGGCCGGCGCAGCTCGGTTATCTCTACCAGCTCGTCGACGAGCAGAAGTCGCTCGCGGGCTTCAGGCAGCAGTTGGTGAAGCGCTACGGCACACCGGCGGCCGATGCGACGCCGGATGACGACAGTGACGACGATTGATCGGACCGCGGAAGCTTAGGCGTGCTGGCGCCGCGGCTTCCTCCCTTCAAAGTTCAAAGCTCGGAATACTTCGCGGCCGTGCCTTTTGCCTTGTCGACGGGGTAGCGCGCTTCGTTCAGCTTCAGTTTTTCCGCTGCCGCGTCGACGAGATCGAAGCCGGCGGTATGGGCGACCAGCAGCAGGTACATGAACACGTCGGCGCACTCGTGCCTGAGGTTCGTCGATTGCGCGGGATCGCCGAGCAGCGCGTCGATCTGCGCATCGGTCTTCCACTGAATCGTCTCCAACAGCTCACCGGCTTCGATGCCGGTGGAGACGATCAGGTTGCGCAGCGTGTGAAACTGCCGCCAGTCGCGCGCGTCGCGAAACGCCAGTAGCTGCTCGAGCAGTTCGTCGATGGTCATGTTGCTATCCGGATAGTTGTCGAACCGCACGTCAAGCTTGCGCGACCCAATCCCCCGACTTCCCGCCATGCTTTTCCATCACCTTCACATCGGTGATGGTCATGCCGCGATCCACCGCCTTGCACATGTCGTACACGGTCAGCAGCCCGATCTGCACGGCGGTAAGCGCCTCCATTTCGACGCCCGTGCGTCCAAACGTCTCGACCTGGACCGTGCAATGCACGCCGGGCATCTGCTCGTCGAGTTCGAAATCGGCCTTCACGCGTGTCAGCGCGAGCGGATGACAGAGCGGAATCAGATCGGCGGTGCGCTTCGAGGCCTGGATCGCCGCGATCCGCGCGACGCCGATCACGTCGCCCTTGTTGGCGTTGCCGTCGCGGATCAGCGCGAACGTGTCGGGCAGCATGCGGATCGAGCCACGCGCGATCGCGATGCGCCTGGTCTCCTGCTTGCCGCCGACGTCCACCATATGCGCGTCACCGGCCGCATCGAAATGAGTGAGTTCAGGCATGGTTGACTCCTTCAGAGGGCGCCTATCATAGCAGTGCGGCGCGGCCTCGAATCGTCGCGGCGACTGATTACATTTGCGCTGTGTCGTGCTCTGAGTTTCGCCTCGTACGCGTCCTGCGACGCCCTTGCCCGTTATCTTAGTCCGGGCCACGGGCGGCGTTTTTCGACTTCGTCAGACCGGCTTCGCGTTGCATCGAAAACGATTCCTCGCTGCGTCGCTATCCGTCGCGCATCGTCCGAGGCGCCGCTCGCGAGCGGCCCGAGCGACGCGCATGCCGATCCGATCCTGCCGCCCGACATCGCGCGCGGCGTGTTCGGCACCTACGGCGGCGCGCAGAGCCGCTTTTCCAATGGCGGCGGTAGCGGTCGCACTGGAAGCCGCGCGTCTCGCCGAGCTCGCGCAAAAGCGCTGGCCGCAATCGAACGCGGCGATCGACATGCATATCCGCACGCGGTTGACGCTGCATCGCTTCACCCACGCGCAGGCGCTCGCGAAGCAGGAGACCCGGGCGCATCCCGATCAACCCGCGTGGTGGCTCTATCTCGCGCAGGCGAGCGCGGGCAGTGGCGATGCATTGACGCAGCATCGCGCGATGGCGGAGAAGTTCGCGCTGGAGGGCGGGTGGCCATCGGCGATTCGGCAGCTGAAGGACGCGCGCGACCTGAAGACGATCGGCTATTACGACCTCGCGACCGTCGACGCGCGCCTGCACGAGCTGGAGAGCCGCTACAAGGACGAGCGGCTCGACGAGAAAGGGTAGGGTGGACGTGAACGCGCGCCGCTGCGCGCGTCAGACTTGCGCCGCCGGGCTCGCAACGAAGCCAAAGCGCGCGGCCACCTGATCGCGTCGCACGCTTTGCAGCGGCAAGGTGCGCTGAACACTCCAGTGGAACGCACCGCTCAATGAGCCATCGTCGGCGAGCGTCGCGTGATCGGAGAAGAGCTCGAGGTCGTGATCGTGCAGCACCGCGATACGTGCTGGCTGCGAGCGATCGGCAAACAGAATGCCGCCGTCTTCATCCGCGAACACCGCCGCCGGCTCGAACGCGCCGCCGCCCTGGTCGTGCAGCGCGAGCGTTCCATCCGCGTGCGCGGACAATCTGACCACCCACGGCGTATAAGCCAGCTCGACATACACGCGCTGTGGTCCGTTCTGAAAAAACCACTGCCCGCGCTCATCGGCCTCGTAGTTTCGGTTGATGAAGCCAAGCAGCGCCTCATGCCGGATCGGCACGCCGGGCGCGCCGCTCGCCTGGGCCGCTTCGTCGCGCATGCGCCAGTTGCCGCGCCGGTCGAGCATCAGCCAGCCGGTGCAGCTCGGCACGTTCGGCCATTTGGCGAGCGCCTGTTTGACGATGTCATCCATGATCGACGTGTCGCTCCAGATAGCCGAACACGCGCCGCGACAGCCAGTCGATGCGGCCCGGGAACGGCCCGGTCATGAAGCCCGCGTGGCCGCCGTGCTCAGGCTGATAAAGCTCGACCGCCGCCGACACCTCGTGCCGCGACGGCAGCGCTTCGGCCGGCAGGAACGGGTCGTTGCGCGCGTTGAGCACGAGCGTCGGCACCTGAATGTGCGGCAGCAGCGGGCGGGTGGTTGCGGTGCTCCAGTAGTCGTCGGTATCGCGAAAGCCGTGCAGCGGCGCGGTCACGACGTTGTCGAACTCGTACATCGTGCGGCTCGCGAGCATCGCGTCGCGATCGAACAGGCCCGGGAACTGCTCGAGCTTCTGGTTGGCCTTGTGTTTCAGCGTCTTCAGGAAGCTGCGCGTGTAGACGAGGCCGAAGCCCTGCGACAGCGCGCGGCCGCCCGCATGGACGTCGATCGGTGTCGAAATCGCGGCAGCGGCGGCTACCACCCGCGCCGCATCGGCCTGCCGCTCACCGAGCCAGCGCAGCAGCACGTTGCCGCCGAGCGACACGCCCGCCGCGACCACCGACCCGCGATGCGCGGCGCGCAGGCGGCGCAGGATCCAGTCGACCTCGTTGCTGTCGGCGAGATGGTAGAAGCGCGGCAGCCGGTTCAGCGGGCCGCTGCAACTGCGAAAGTGCGGCACCACGCCGTGCCAGCCGTATTCGCGCGCGGCGGCCATCAGCGCGACCGCGTAGTGCGACGACGA
Source organism: Paraburkholderia sp. 31.1 (assembly GCF_014397645.1). Lineage (NCBI taxonomy): Bacteria > Pseudomonadati > Pseudomonadota > Betaproteobacteria > Burkholderiales > Burkholderiaceae > Paraburkholderia > Paraburkholderia sp. 31.1. Next base: position 48,259 of record NZ_VZQN01000001.1, on the reverse strand, counting down.
ACTGCCTTCCAGGCCGTGAAACAGCACGAAGAGCGGCGCGGTGTCGGTGGGCGGAGTATCGTGCGCGACCCAGTCGAGATCGATGAAATCGCCGTCCGGGGTGTCCCAGCGCTCACGGCGAAACGATACCGCGGGGCGGCGCGCGAACAGCGACGGGACGATCGTCTGCACATGCCGGTTCGGCAGCCAGAGCGGCGCGCGGTACAGCAGCTCGACGGCCGCCTCGACGGCGGCCGCCACCTTGGCGGGGGCCGTACCGGAGGAAGCGGGTTTATGTGGCGTCGAACTCATACCGGCGGAAAAGCGAGAAAACGTGATTCTGAATCTGTCGTGGTGCCGCGCGTCAGTGCAGCGGGCCCTGGCCATGCCGCATCTTCGTTGCGAACTGGCTGGCGGTCTCGTTCGGCATCGGGCTTGCGTGAATATGCGCAATGCGCCATTCGCCGCGTTCATGGACCATCACGTAGGTGGTGAAGACCATCGCGGGCGTGGCGGTCGGGTCGGCCGGACGATGTGCTTCGGCAATCGCATAGACGACGGTGCCGAGGCTGTCGTAGACGCGGATGTCGAGCGGCTCGATCGACACCGGCAGCGCTTCGAGCTGGACCTGCAAGCCATTGCGGATGCTCTCGAGGCCGTGCAGATGCGAGCCGTCCGCGCAGATGCAGCTGACGAACTCCTCGTCGATCCACAAGCCCATCAAGCTGTCGATATTGACCTCGGCGACGGCCTGATAGTAGGCGTTCAGGGTATCGGCGGCGGCTTCGAAGATGTGGGCAAAACGTGGCATGGCTTGTCAGTCTCTTGTGCGCGGCGCGCGGTTGCGGGTCAGCGGTAGCGGGACGGTCCAGAGCGCCGGACCATCGCCCCCGGCGTCAGCTTGCCCGTGCCGCAAGGCGCGAACATGACGCGACGCGCTCGGGGCGTGCGGTGTTGCGTGCAAGTACCAGTCGGCTCAGCGCTGCGCGAGCAGCATGCCGCGCAAATCGCCGAAAACCTGCTCGGCGCTCAGCTGCTTCAGACAGTTCAGATGACCGAGCGGGCACTCGCGCTCAAAACAGGGGCTGCATTCGAGATGAAGCCATTGTACCTTCGCGAGCTCGGACAAGGGCGGGGTGTGGCGCGGATCGGTCGAACCGTAGACGGCCACGAGCGGGCGGCGCAGCGCGGCGGCGACGTGCATCAGTCCGGAGTCGTTGGTGACGACCGCGTTGGCCCGCGAGATCAGCGCGCAAGCCTCGCCGAGTGCAGTCTGGCCGCACAGGTTGCGCACGTTCGGCGCTTTCTCGGCGATCGCCTGCGCGAGCGGCGCGTCTTTCGGCGAGCCGAGCGCGACGATTTGCGTGTACGGGAACGACTGGCCGACCATCTGCGCGAGCGACGCGAAGTGCTCGGGCGGCCAGCGCTTCGCGGGACCGTATTCTGCGCCGGGGCAGAACACCAGCAGCGGCACGCGCGTATCGAGATTGAAGCGCGCCGACACGCGCGAGGCCTCGTTCAGGTCCGTGTCGAGGCGCGGCATCGGCAGATCTTCGGGGACCTTGGCGGCTGGCGCGTAGGCGAGGGCGGCGTAGTGGCCGACCATCGGCGGGCGGGCGTCCTTGCGCGGATTCGCGTGACGCACGTTCAGCACGCCGTAGCGACTCTCGCCGGTGTAGCCGATGCGCAGCGGAATGCCCGCCAGCCACGGAATCAGCGCCGACTTGAACGAATTCGGCAGCACGTAGGCCGCGTCGTAGCCGACGTCGCGCAGATCGCTCGACAGCTGCCAGCGGCGCAGCATCTGCAGCTTGCCGTGGGCGAGATCGGTCGCGTAGACGTCGCGGATTTCCGGCATGCGTTCGAGCACGGGTGCGACCCAGCTGGGCGCGACCGCGTCGATGACGATGCGCGGATGCAATTTCACGAGGCGCGCAAACAGCGGCTGCGCCATCAATGCGTCACCGATCCAGTTCGGTGCGATAACCAACGCGCGACGCATCAGAGTGAGTGTCCGGTGTCGATAACAAGCGCCGCGCGCGCGATGCGCGCGGCACTCGAATAGGTAAATGGGGAAAGCGGAGAGCCGCACGGCGCGATGCCGTTTGGCCACACGCGCCGCGATGGCGGCGCGGCGGCGGTGCGGCCGCACGGGTCGTGCGGTCGAGCCTGCGGCGCGGCGAGCGCGTGATTCAAAACGCGCGCCTCGTGCCGTGCAAGCTGGCTCAGAACCGCTCGATGCGTTGGATCAATGGCCCTTGATCACTTCGCCGTCGCGCAGCTTGTAACGCGTGCTGCAATACGGGCAACGCGCTTCGCCGTGCGACACGTCGATGAAGACGCGCGGATGCGCGCTCCAGCGCGGCATCGCCGGGTTCGGACAATACGCCGGCAGATCTTTTGCCGACAGTTCGACCAGCGGCATTTCCTTGATTTCGCTCATGAGACTTTCTCTTTGTATGCGGGGTGCTTGCAGTGCGCCGCCGTTGGCTGCGCGGGGCATCTCGAAACGTCGCTCAGATCTTCGTGAGCCAGTGCGCGTATTTCGCGCTCCTGCCATTCACGACGTCGAAGAAAGCCGACTGCAGCTTTTCGGTGATCGGGCCGCGCGCGCCAGCGCCGATCGTGCGGTTGTCGAGCTCGCGGATCGGCGTGACTTCGGCCGCCGTGCCGGTGAAGAACGCTTCGTCGCAGGTATAGACTTCGTCGCGCGTGATGCGCTTTTCGATCACCTGCAGGCCCATGTCGCACGCGAGCGTGATGACGGTGTCGCGCGTGATGCCGTCGAGGCACGACGACAGATCAGGCGTGTACAGCTTGCCGTTGTTGACGAGGAAGAAGTTCTCGCCCGAGCCTTCCGACACGTAGCCGTCGACGTCGAGCAATAGCGCTTCGTCGTAGCCGTCGGCGATCGCTTCCTGGTTCGCGAGGATCGAGTTCACGTACCAGCCCGACGCCTTCGCGCGCACCATCGACACGTTCACGTGATGGCGCGTGAACGACGACGTCTTTACGCGGATGCCCTTAGTGATGCCGTCTTCGCCAAGGTATGCGCCCCACGGCCACGCGGCGATCGCGACGTGAATCGTGTTGCCCTTGGCCGACACGCCGAGCTTTTCCGAGCCGACCCAGATGATCGGGCGCAGATAGCACGACTCGAGCTTGTTCTGGCGGACCACTTCGCGCTGCGCGGCGGCGAGCGTTTCATGGTCGAACGGCACGGCCATCTGGAAGATCTTCGCCGAGTTCAGCAGGCGCTTGGTGTGCTCCTGCAGGCGGAAAATCGCGGTGGCGCCGTCGGCGGTCTTGTAAGCGCGCACGCCCTCGAACACGCCCATGCCGTAGTGCAGCGTATGGGTGAGCACGTGGATTTTGGCATCACGCCACTCGATGAGCTTGCCATCCATCCAGATCTTGCCGTCGCGGTCGGCCATTGACATACGGTTCTCCAGCAGGTGCGTTTGAGGTGCGGCCATGAGCGCAGGACATAGCCGGGAGCGCTATTTTAGCGTCTTTTGCACACACCACGGGCATTTGGGCGCGCCCCGGACGCTATAATCCAGCGCACGCATAAATCAAATCCGGATGCGCCAGCGGGTGGTCTCGCAAGTTGGCGCCGACCTGGCCTTCTTGACGGCGTTTCCTGCGCCCGCACCCTTCGCCCGATGCTCGCTCGACTGTCCGACACCGATCGCCGCGCTTTTCGTGAAGGCGCGCGCGCCTATGCCCCCACGCTGATGGCGATTTTTTCCTGGGGCCTCGTGACCGGCATCGCGATGAGCAAGTCCGTGCTGACGCTGCCGCAGGCGCTCACGATGTCGCTGCTGTGCTACGCCGGATCGTCGCAGCTGGCGGTGTTGCCGCTCCTCGCCGCGAAGCTGCCGGTGTGGACGGTGCTGCTGACCGCGGCGATGGTCAACACCCGTTTCGTGATCTTCAGCGCCGGCCTCGCGCCGCACTTCTCGTATCTGTCGATGTGGCGGCGCATCGTGCTGGGCTATTTCAACGGCGACGTGATCTATCTGCTATTCGTCAAGAAGAGCTTTCCGACCGGCTACGTGCCGGGCAAGGAGGCGTACTTCTGGGGCATGGCGGTATCGAGCTGGCTGTCGTGGCAGGTGTCGTCGATCATCGGCATCCTGCTCGCGAGCCTGATTCCGGACAACTGGGGGCTCGCGCTGGCCGGCACGCTCGCGCTGCTGCCGGTGATGGTGTCGGCGATCGCCACCCGCTCGACGCTGGTCGCGGTCAGCGTGGCCGGCATCGTGTCGCTGCTCGCGCTCGATCTGCCGTACCGGCTGGCGTTGCTGCTCGCGGTGATCGCGGCGATCGCGGCCGGCAGCGCGGCCGACCTGATGATCGAGCGCGCCGACCTGCGCCGCATTCGTGGCGTGAACGATCGCGCCGGAGACTCGCGATGACCTCCACGCAAATCTGGCTCGCCATTTTCGGCATGACCTTCGTCACCGCGCTCACGCGCGCGATGTTCCTGATCGGCGGCGAGCGCACGGTACTGCCGGCGCGCGTGCAGAAGATGCTGCGCTACGCGCCGGCCGCCGCGCTCGCCGCGGTGGTGGTGCCCGACGTGCTGACGACGCCCGACGGGCTGTCGTTCGCGCCTTCCAACCACGAGCTTTACGCGACGCTCGCCGGCCTCGGCTGGTTTTTGTGGCGGCGCACCATGCTCGGCACGATCGTGACCGGAATGGTCGTGTTCACGCTGATGCGCGTCTTCCTGTGAGGGCCGGGCCCGGGGTGCGGCGATGAATGCTACGCCGCGGCATCTGCGGCCTTGCGATCAAATGCGCGACATTCGCCGTGTCGCGGATCAGAAGGCCGTTGGGATCGGTTAAAATGCCTTTTCCGGGTTGAGCGCGCCGCGGCAAGGCGCCTGGTGCCGCGGCCGGCCGCCGGCGCCCGATCCTGCGGAGCCGTTGGGCCGAAGCGCTGGAGTTCGCTGCGCCTCGTCCCCGCGCGCTGTCCGTCACCGCCTTCTCATCAACTCGCATACTCAAGCCCATGAACAAGGTATTGCGTCTCTCCGACCTGATCGCCGAAGGCAAGCTGTCCGGCAAACGCGTGTTCATCCGCGCCGATCTGAACGTGCCGCAGGACGATCAAGGCAACATCACCGAAGACACCCGCATCCGCGCTTCCGTGCCGGCCATCAAGGCCGCGCTCGACGCCGGCGCCGCGGTGATGGTCACCTCGCACCTTGGCCGTCCGACCGAAGGCGACTTCAAGCCGGAAGATTCGCTCGCACCGGTGGCGAAGCGTCTCGCGGAGCTGCTCGGCCTTGACGTGCCGCTCGTCGCGAATTGGGTCGAAAACGGCGTGAACGTCGCGCCGGGCTCGGTCGTGCTGCTCGAAAACTGCCGCGTCAACAAGGGCGAAAAGAAGGATTCCGACGAGCTCGCGCAGAAAATGGCCAAGCTCTGCGATATCTACGTGAACGACGCGTTCGGCACCGCCCACCGCGCCGAAGCGACTACGCACGGCATCGCGAAGTACGCGCCGGTTGCCTGCGCGGGTCCGCTGCTCGCCGCTGAGCTCGAAGCGCTCGGCAAGGCGCTCGGCGCACCGAAGCGTCCGCTCGTGGCGATCGTCGCGGGCTCCAAGGTGTCGACCAAGCTGACCATCCTGAAGTCGCTCGCGGAGAAGGTCGACCAGCTGATCGTCGGCGGCGGCATCGCCAATACGTTCATGCTCGCGGCCGGCCTGAAGATCGGCAAGTCGCTCGCCGAAGCCGATCTGGTCGACAAAGCGAAGGCGATCATCGACGCGGCCAAGGCCCGCGGCGCCTCGGTGCCGATCCCGACCGACGTCGTCACGGCCAAGGAGTTCTCGCCGACCGCGAAGGCAGAAGTAAAGGCCGTCGCCGATGTGCAGGACGACGACATGATCCTCGACATCGGCCCGGAAACGGCCAAGGTGCTCGCCGCGCAACTCGAGAAGGCCGGCACGATCGTGTGGAACGGCCCGGTCGGCGTGTTCGAGTTCGACCAGTTCGGCAACGGCACGGAGACGCTCGCGGACGCGATCGCGCGCTCGGCGGCGTTCTCGATCGCAGGCGGCGGCGATACGCTCGCGGCAATCGCCAAGTACGGCATCCACGACCAGGCGAGCTACATTTCCACGGGCGGCGGCGCATTCCTCGAGTTCCTCGAGGGCAAGAAGCTGCCGGCGGTAGAAGTTCTGGAATCGCGGGCTTAACGTGGCGACGCGCTCCCCAGCGGCGAAGTCGACCAAGGCGCGTGGCGTGAAAGCGCAGCGCGGTAACGCGGCAACGCCGGCAGGGGAGCGCGCGACACGCGCGGCCGCTGCGTCGGCAGCGGCCGGACAGGACGTGGCTGCCGAAGCGCCGATAGCGCCCGCGGCCACCGAACCGGCGCTAGCCGCCGGAGCGCCCGCGGAACCGGTTGCAGCGCAAGCTCCGACCGGCGACGCGGAGCAGCCCCCAACGGCACAGGTCGAAGCTGCTCAACACGATTCGGCCCAGCCGGAACAGCCTTCCGGCAAGCAGGGCAGCAAATCTCAGGCGCGCGAGGCGCCGCTCTCGAATGCCGCATCACCCGCATCACTCCACAAAGCGACACCGGCCACAACCGGCGCGCGACCCCAGGCAGCATCTTTCGATGCGCGAACTCCGCAGCAGCCCCGCAGCGCTCTTACCAGCGATCCTATCCAGACGAGGAGACTCATGCATCGCGCCACCAAGATTGTCGCTACTATCGGTCCGGCTTCCAGCACGCCGGAAATCCTGCTGCAAATGATTCAGGCGGGATTGGACGTGGTGCGGCTCAATTTCTCACATGGCACCGCGGACGACCATCGCCAGCGCGCCGAATTCGTGCGCGAGGCGGCCCGTCAGGCCGGCCGCGAAGTCGCCATCATGGCTGACCTGCAAGGCCCGAAAATCCGCGTCGGCAAATTCGAGAACGGCCGCACGACGCTCGTCACCGGCAATCCGTTCGTCCTCGATGCCGACTGCGAGCTCGGCAACGACGAGCGCGTCGGCCTCGACTACAAGGATCTGCCGCGCGACCTGAAGCCGGGCGACGTACTGCTGCTCAACGACGGCCTGATCGTGCTGAACGTGCAGCGCCTGATCGGCAACGAGATCCACACGGTCGTCAAGATCGGCGGCGAGCTGTCGAACAACAAGGGCATCAACCGCCAGGGCGGCGGTCTGTCGGCGCCCGCGCTGACCGCGAAAGACATGGAGGACATCCGCACGGCGATGTCGCTCGGCGTCGATTTCGTCGCGGTGTCGTTCCCGAAAAACGCGACCGACATGGAAATGGCCCGCCAGCTCGCGAACATCGCCGGCGCGCCGTACGGCATCAAGCCGAAGATGATCGCGAAGATCGAGCGCGCGGAAGCGATTCCGGCGCTGCAAGGCATCCTCGACGCGTCGGACGGCATCATGGTCGCGCGTGGCGATCTGGCTGTGGAAGTGGGCAATGCCGCGGTGCCGGCGCTGCAAAAGCGCATGATCCGGATGGCGCGCGAATCGAACAAGTTCGTGATCACCGCGACGCAGATGATGGAGTCGATGATCCACGCGCCGGTGCCGACCCGCGCGGAAGTGTCGGACGTCGCCAACGCGGTGCTCGACGGCACGGACGCGGTGATGCTGTCGGCGGAATCGGCGGCGGGCAAGTACCCGGTGCAGACCATCGAGACGATGGCCGCGATTTGCGTCGAAGCGGAAAAGTCCGAGCAGTCGGAGCTCGACAAGGACTTCCTCGACCGCACGTTCACGCGGATCGACCAGTCGATCGCGATGGGCGCGCTGTTCACCGCCTATCACCTGGGCGCCAAGGCCATCGTCGCGCTGACCGAATCGGGCTCGACCGCGCTGTGGATGTCGCGTCACTGGACCCACGTGCCGATCTTCGCGCTAACGCCGCGCGTCGGCAGCGAACGGGCGATGGCGCTGTATCGCAACGTGACTTCGCTGCATCTGGACACCAACACCGACCGCGACACGGCGCTGCAGCAGGCGCTCGAAACGGTGGTCGGCAAGGGCTACGCGTCGCACGGCGACATGGTCGTGCTGACGGTCGGCGAGCCGATGGGTCAGGCGGGCGGCACCAACACGTTGAAGATCGTGCGGGTCGGTGAACCGTACTGATCAGGCAGGACTGCTCGATCGGCACAGGCTCGATTGAGCGAAGCAGGGCAGCGAAACCCGCACGGTCCATGTGCGACGGCGCACCAAAGCGCCGGTGTCATCGCGGGAACGCCGCCTGCTTCGCGATAAAATCGCCGCAAAAGATGCCGACGGCAAAAGAATTCGTTTCAATCTAAGGAGTTTCAGCATGCCTCTCGTATCAATGCGTCAACTGCTGGACCATGCTGCGGAAAACGGCTATGGCCTTCCGGCATTCAACGTGAACAACCTGGAGCAGGTGCAGGCGATCATGGCCGCGGCCGACAAGGTCAACGCCCCGGTCATCATGCAGGCGTCGGCCGGTGCGCGTAAGTACGCGGGCGAGCCGTTCCTGCGTCATCTGATCGAAGCGGCGGTCGAGTCGTATCCGCACATTCCGGTCGTGATGCACCAGGACCACGGTCAGTCGCCGGCGGTGTGCATGGCGGCGATTCGCAGCGGCTTCACCAGCGTGATGATGGACGGTTCGCTCGAAGCCGACGGCAAGACGGTCGCATCGTACGAGTACAACGTCGAAGTGTCGCGCAAGGTCGTCGAGGCGGCGCACTCGATCGGCGTCACCGTGGAAGCGGAGCTGGGCGTGCTCGGTTCGCTCGAAACGATGAAGGGCGACAAGGAAGACGGCCACGGCGCCGAAGGCACGATGACGCGTGAACAACTGCTGACCGATCCGGAGCAGGCCGCCGACTTCGTCAAGCTGACCCAGTGCGACGCGCTGGCCATCGCGATCGGCACCTCGCACGGCGCCTACAAGTTCAGCAAGAAGCCGACGGGAGATATTCTCTCGATCCAGCGCATCAAGGAAATCCATCAGCGCATTCCGAACACGCACCTCGTGATGCACGGCTCGTCGTCGGTGCCGCAGGAGCTGCTCGCGGAAATCCGCGAATTCGGCGGCGACATGAAGGAAACCTACGGCGTGCCGGTCGAAGAAATCCAGGAAGGCATCCGTCACGGCGTGCGCAAGGTCAACATCGATACCGACTTGCGTCTGGCGATCACGGGCGCGATCCGTCGCTACATGGGGACCAACCCGGGCAAGTTCGATCCGCGCGATTACCTGAAGCCGGCGCGCGAAGCGGCGATGAAGATCTGTATCGACCGTTACATGCAATTCGGCTGCGAAGGCCAGGCCGGCAAGATCAAGCCGGTTTCGCTTGATAAAATTGCGCAGAAGTACAAGTCGGGCGAGCTCGCGCAAGTCGTCCGTTAAGCTGTAGTTTTGGCTCCGCGCCTGGCCGTTTGGCCAGGTTGTCGTCCGATCGCCGTTCCCGCATCATCGGGGGAACGGCGTTTCCCTTTTGTTCCGGTCACATTTTTTGCACCACTTTTAGCGAACCACGACGATGTCTACCCTCTACGAATCCACGCTCCGCTCGCTGCCGCTGCTCGGCCGCGGCAAAGTCCGCGACAACTATGCCGTGGGCAACGACCAGTTGCTGATCGTCACGACCGACCGTCTGTCGGCGTTCGACGTGATCATGGGCGAGCCGATTCCGAACAAGGGTCGCGTGCTCAACGCGATGGCGAACTTCTGGTTCGAGAAACTGAAGCACGTGGTGCCGAACCACCTGACGGGCGTCGCGCCGGAGTCGGTGGTCGCGCCGGTCGAAGTCGAGCAGGTCAAGGGGCGCGCGGTGGTCGTCAAGCGTCTCGAGCCGATCCTCGTCGAAGCGGTGGTGCGCGGCTATCTGGCCGGCAGTGGCTGGAAAGATTACCAGGCCACCGGTTCGGTCTGCGGCGTGCAACTGCCGCCGGGTCTGCAGAACGCGCAGAAGCTGCCCGAGCCGATCTTCACGCCGGCCGCCAAGGCCGAGATGGGCCACCACGACGAAAACATCACCTACGACGAGATGGAGCGCCGCATCGGCACCGAACTGTCGGCCACGATCCGCGACATTTCGATCCGTCTGTATAAGGAAGCCGCTGATTACGCGGCCACGCGCGGCATCATCATTGCGGACACGAAGTTCGAATTCGGTCTGGACAACCACGGCAAGCTGTATCTGATGGACGAGGCGCTGACCGCCGATTCGTCGCGCTTCTGGCCGGCGGACCAGTACCAGGTCGGCACGAACCCGCCGTCGTTCGACAAGCAGTTCGTGCGCGACTGGCTCGAAACCCAGCCGTGGAAGAAAGAGCCGCCGGCGCCGAAGCTGCCGGACGACGTGGTCGCGAAAACGGGCGAGAAGTACCAGGAAGCGCTCGAGCGCCTGACGGGCCACAAGCTCGACTGATGTGATCGCGCGCGCCGTGTCAGGCGCGCATCGCCGGGAAACAAGGAAGCCGTAAGATGAGTGAAGCACAAACCGCCCATACGCATGATGCGCCGGTCGTCGGCGTATTGATGGGCTCCAGTTCCGACTGGGAAGTGATGAAAAACGCCGTCGCGATTCTGCAGGAATTCGGCGTGCCGTACGAAGCGAAGGTCGTGTCCGCGCACCGCATGCCCGACGAAATGTTCGCCTATGCTGAAAGCGCGCGCGAGCGCGGCATTCGCGCGATCATCGCGGGTGCGGGCGGCGCCGCGCATCTGCCGGGCATGCTGGCCGCGAAGACCACGGTGCCGGTGCTTGGCGTGCCGGTCGCGAGCAAGTATCTGAAGGGCGTCGATTCGCTGCATTCGATCGTGCAGATGCCCAAGGGTGTGCCGGTCGCGACGTTTGCGATTGGCGAGGCGGGTGCCGCGAACGCGGCGCTGTTCGCGGTGTCCCTGCTCTCCGGCACCAGCGCCGAATACGCGGACAAGCTCGCTGCATTCCGTGTGCGCCAGAACGAAGCGGCTCACGCGATGGTATTGCCGGCGCTGTAAGCGCGCTGTTTGTTTTATAAGACGTTTCCTGTCCGACCCCCGGCCGGATGCCCGCCGCTCGCTGTGCGAGCGCGGCGCGTATCCGGCCGCGACCGACCACCAAGATGAACCCTGACAACACACCGGTTTCACCGATTCTGCCCGGCGCATGGCTTGGCATGGTCGGTGGCGGCCAGCTCGGCCGCATGTTCTGTTTTGCCGCCCAGGCGATGGGCTATCGCGTCGCCGTGCTCGATCCGGACGAAACCAGCCCGGCCGGCGCGGTCGCCGACCGCCACCTGCGCGCGGCCTACGGCGACGAAGCGGCGCTGACCGAACTCGCGCGGTTGTGCGCGGCGGTGTCGACCGAATTCGAGAACGTGCCGTCCGCGAGCCTCGACTTTCTCGGCAAGACCACCTTCGTGAGCCCGGCGGGGCGTTGCGTCGCCGTCGCGCAGGACCGGATCGCCGAGAAGCGCTTTATCGCGTCGTCGGGTGTGACGGTTGCGCCGCACGTCGTGATCGAGTCGTCGGATGCGCTTGCGGCGCTGGGCGATGGCGAGCTCGAAGCGGTGCTGCCCGGCATCCTGAAAACGGCGCGCATGGGTTACGACGGCAAAGGCCAGATTCGCGTGCGCAACGCCGAGGAAGTGCGCGAGGCGCATGCGTCGCTCGGCGGCGTGCCGTGTGTGCTCGAGAAGCGCCTGCCGCTGAAGTTCGAGGTGTCGGCCCTGATCGCGCGCGCGGCGAGCGGGGCGTCGGTGGTCTATCCGCTCGCGCAGAACACCCATCGCGACGGCGTGCTGTCGCACACCATCGTCCCCGCGCCGGACGCGTCGCCGGCGCTCGTGCAGCAGGCTCAACAGGCCGCGCTGCAGATCGCCGAGAAGCTCGGCTACGTCGGCGTGCTGTGCGTCGAATTCTTCATTCTCGAAGACGGCTCGCTGGTCGCCAACGAAATGGCGCCGCGCCCGCATAACTCCGGCCACTACACGGTCGACGCCTGCGCGACGAGCCAGTTCGAGCAGCAGGTGCGCGCGATGACCAGCATGCCGCTCGGCGACACGCGCCAGCATTCGCCGGCGGTGATGCTGAACATCCTCGGCGACGTGTGGTTTCCGGACGGTCCGAAGCGCGCGGCGGTCACGCCGCCGTGGCAGGAAGTCGCCGCGATGCCGTCAGCGCGCCTGCATCTGTACGGCAAGGAAGAGGCGCGTTGCGGCCGCAAGATGGGCCACGTGAACTTCACCGCGCCGACCCTCGAAGAAGCCCGCACCGCGGCGCGCGATTGCGCGCGGCTGCTGCACATCGCTACCAGCTGACGCGCGCGCCATGCCGGATCAACAGAAACCCGCCGAGGACGCTACCAACGCGTTGCCGGTCAGCGCCGCGCAGATCGAGCACGCGGCGGCCTTGCTCGACGCGGGGGGGCTGGTCGCGTTTCCGACGGAAACCGTGTACGGCCTCGGCGGCGATGCCGAGAACCCGGACGCGGTCGCGCGCATTTACGCGGCGAAGGGGCGGCCGGCCAATCATCCGGTGATCGTGCATCTCGCGCCGCATGGCGATCCGAACTACTGGGTCGAGTATTTGCCGGCGGATGCGCAGCGTCTGATCGACGCGTTCTGGCCGGGACCGCTCACGCTGATCCTCAAGCGCGCTGCGCGCATTCCGGCGGCGGTCAGCGGCGGGCAGGACTCGGTGGGACTGCGCTGCCCGTCGCATCCGGTTGCGCAGGCGTTGCTCGATGCATTCAGCGCGTTGCGCGGCGGGCATGGCGGCGTCGCCGCGCCGTCGGCGAACCGCTTCGGGCATGTGAGCCCGACCACCGCGCAGCATGTGCGCGACGAGTTCGGCAGCGCGATTCATGTGCTCGATGGCGGCGCGTCGGATGTCGGTATCGAGTCGACGATTCTCGATCTGTCGCGCGGCTTTCCGGCGCTGCTGAGGCCCGGTCGCGTGACGCCGCAGGATATCGCCGACGTGCTCGGCGAGGCGCCGCGTCTGCCCGACGGGTCGGACGCGACCGCGCCGCGCGCGTCGGGCACGTTGAAAGCGCATTACGCGCCGCGCACGCCGCTCGTGCTGCTGCCACTCGGCGAGCTCGAGCCGCTGCTCGCGGTGCGCGAGCCGGGCGAGCGCGTTGCGCTGGTCGCGCGCGCGTCGCGTGCGGGACAGTGGGCCGATGTCGACGGCGTGCATTTCGTCGCCGCGCCGGAAGATCCGCACGTCTATGCACGCGAGCTCTATGGCTTGCTGCGCGCGCTCGATCGCGCGAACGTCACGCGGATTCTGATCGAGAAGCTGCCGGACACGATCGAATGGATCGCGGTCAACGATCGGCTCGGGCGCGCGGCGGCGGCGTTCGAAGCGCAGCACTGACGCAATCGGATCGCTGCGCTGCATGGCACGGCCACCGGAAAAGGCAAAGGCCCGGCTCGTTCAACGAGCCGGGCCTTTTGCCATCTAGCCAGCCTTAGCGACGCCGGTTAGCTGTCATGTGAATACCGCTAACCCCACGGCCAACGCCGCGTTACTTGCCAAGCCCGCTAGCAGCGATCTGCGTCTCGACCTGCTGTGCGAACAGCGCTTGCAGATGCGTGGTCGGATGCACGAGGTCGGCGAACATGTAGCTCTGGTCTGCGCCGGCCACCGTGTAGGTTTGCGGCGAGCAGAACAGCGACGACGCAAGCGCGCTGCCGAAGTCCGCCGCCGTCTGGCCGGAGGCGAGCACGCTCGGATTGTTCGTCGCGTACGTGGTCGCGCTTTGGGCCATCGACGTCAGGTTACACGCGGTGCCCGTATTCGACACGGTGAAACCGAGCGACTGATAGTTCTGCAACGTCTGGTCGATCCACGCGAATGCGCTCACGTAGATGACCTGCTTGCTCGACGCGAGGCCTTGCTGCAGCACGCCGTTGTAGGTCTTGACGAGCGCGTTGATGAGCGCCTGGCCTTGCGCGCCCGCGGCGAGACCTTGCGGCGTCTGCGCGATGTCCGGCACGTCCGACACCACCACGTGCGTCGCGCCCGACGCGACGACCTTCTGCACCGTGCCGACGAACGTGGTCGCCGCGGTGGTGATGTCCTGCAGCGCGGCCAGCGTGGCCGTCTGCGACGCGGCGGCTGCCGCCGTCTGCGCGTCGGCCGGGGTACCGCCGTTCAGGAGCGCCTGCGTCGCCGCTGCCGTACCGGCAGCCGAGACCGCTTGCACCGCGACGAAGATGTCGTTCGCGCCGCCGTTCATCAGCACGAGCTGGTTCGAATTGAAGCTGTTATTGTGCCCGGCCAGATACTCGGCGACCTGCGTCGTGACCGGCACCGTCGTCGCGGCCATGTTGTTCGGCGCGTAGCCTTCGCCCGGCTGCAGATCGACACGCGAGCCGCCCTGCGCGTAACCGAGGCCGCCCGTCGCGGTGAGCGGCATGCCGAAGCCGCCGACGTACGCGGCGGTGAGCGTGCCGCCGTAGTACTCGGCGACCTTCTGCGTCCAGACCTCACCCGGATTCGTCGTGAAGCGGCCGCCGCCCGTGCCGACGTTCGCCTGGACCGCCGGCATGTATGTGCCGACATCCGACAGGCTGTCGCCGAATGACACGACCTGCAGCGTGACGCCCCCCGGCGGCGTGTTGCTGCTGCTCGAACTATTGTTGTCGCTGCCACCGCCGCATGCCGCGAGCGCGGCGAACGCTGCGCTCGCCACTGCGATCTGCGTGACGCGCAACCATTGCTGTTTCTTCGAAGCGGTTTGATTCATGTTGACTGCATCTCCTCGTATGTGTGGCCCTTGATGCCATGTGTTGCAGGCGGCGTCCACCGCGTTGGCGGCGTGACGACAGCTTACAGAATCTTCTACGGCCTGCGCGATGTCCGAAGCGCGACCGTATGGTTTGAGTTCAAGCCGGCTCCCTTCGCGTGCTGCGCATGATGAGCGGCGGCCCAGGCGGGCGGCGCGAACAGCGCACGCCATTTGTTGCGCCAGCCGTGCACGCTCGCGAAGTCGGCGGCCATCGATGCCCATTCGTGAAACGTCGTCTTCAGCGGGTTGTACGTGTGCAGCGGCTCGACGATGCCGTACCGCGGCGCCTCGTGCGGATCTTCTTCGACGTAGCTGCCGAGCAGGCGATCCCAGATCACCAGTACACCTGCGTAATTGCGATCGATGTAGCGATCGTTGCGCGCATGATGCACGCGATGGATCGACGGCGTATTGAACACGTATTCGAGCCAGCCGAGCTTGCCGATCGCCTGCGTGTGCACGAAGAACTGGAAGCCGAGATTGATCAGCACGATCGCGACGATCTGCTTCGGAGCAAAGCCAGCAATGGCGAGCGGAATCCAGAACACCCACATGCCGGCCATCGGGTACATCAGGCTCTGGCGGAACGCGGTCGAAAAATTCATCCGCTCCGACGAGTGATGCACGACGTGGGCGGCCCACAGCCAGCGCACGCGATGACTGCAGCGATGAAAGACGTAATAGAGCAGGTCCTGCGCGACGAACAGCACGACGAACGACAGCCATGTCGCCGGCCATGTATGAAAGCGGTAATGCTCGTAGAAAAACGCGTAGACAGGGATGATCGCGAGCCACGCGAGCTTGTCGGTGGCCTGCTGCAGCAGCGCGAGCGCGGCGTTGCACAGCGTGTCGCGCCAGCTGTAGAGCCGCTCGGCCGGGCGCGTGCGGCTCACGTGCCACGCCTCCCAGCCGATGCAGGCAAGAAAGACGGGTGCCATGGCGAGCAGCAGCAATTCGGCATCGAATTGCATCTTGTCTCCCTTCCTGGTCCCTGACCGCCGCGCGGGACGCAGCGGGTGGTGTCGTTATCGTTCGTGAGGTCGCGCGGTCTGCACGACCGGCGCCCTGCGCGGCAAGCCCGTGATGTCGCGCGCCGCATGCTGCCCGACAGCGTACACGGTTAGGAGCTTGCCGCGCGCGGCATCGCTAGAAGGAATACTCAGTGGCCGCCGCGCTTGCGCGGGTTTTTCCTGGGCTTCTCGCGCGCTTCCTCGATGGGCGCGGAAACCTTCGTAAAGCCCTGCGACGGGCCTTCGTACACCCATTCGAGCAGCGCGTCGTGCGCGGCGCGCGCCGCTTCCGAATGCGGATCGTTGATCAGGCTGACGACGACATAGCTGTTGCCGTCGGCCGACGCGACGTAGCCGGCGATCGCGCGTACGTCGCGCAGCGTGCCGGTCTTGATGTGCGCGTTGCCGCCCGCGCCCTGGCTGGTCAGGCGATTGCGCATCGTGCCGTCGACACCGGCGATCGGCAGCGAGTCGACGAACACCTGCGCGACTGGGCTCGCGTTCGCGCGTTGCAAAACATCGGCGAGCGCGAGCGCGGTGATGTGTTCGTCGCGCGACAGGCCCGAGCCGTTATCGAGCGACAGGTATTCGGTGTTCAGGCTGTCGCGCGTCAGGAAAGCTTCGACCGCGTGCGCGGCTTTCGCGGGCGTGGCGGGCGGCCTTTCCTCGGCGGCGCCGATTGTCAGGAACAGGTTGCGTGCCATCGTGTTGTTGCTGAACTTGTTGATGTCGCGAACGATGTCCGACAGCATCGGCCCTTCGTGCCTGGCGACGAGCTTCGCGCCGGCGGGCACTGCGCCTTCGCGGGTCGCGCCCGTGAATGTGCCGCCGGTTTGCTGCCACAGCGCGAGGAAGCCGCGCGCGAAGAACGTCGAGTGATCGAGCACGGCGACGTTGATCGTGCGCGCGTCGCAGCGCACCGGAAAGTCGCCGATGAACGACGCGACGAGCGTGCCGTCAGGCTCCGGCGTGACGGTCGGCGTCGGCAGCTCGCCCCGGCATGGGCCGCTCGTCGCACGCAGCTGGTTGTCGATGCGCAGTTGCGCGAGCGCGGGCAGCACGTCGATCGCCACCGTGCCATCGGGCGACGGCGTCAGCGTGAACGACAGCGATTTGAACGCGTACAGCAGCGGATCGGGGCCGACGTTGTACGGCGCGTTCACGTCGTCGTCGAACGCGGGCAGGTCGCGAGTCGACGGATCGAAGTAGCGCTTGTCGAGCACCAGCGCGCCGTCGATACCGTTGATGCCCGCCTTGTGAATCTTCTGCACGAGGTCGATCAGTTCTTCGGGCACGAGCTTCGGGTCGCCGGTGCCCTGGATGTACAGATTGCCGTGCAGCACGCCGCTCGCGTCGAGCGGGCCCTCCGCGTACGCGCTGGTGCGCCAGCGGTAACCGGGACCGAGGATCGACAGGCCTGAGTAGGTGGTGACGAGCTTCATCGTCGAGGCGGGCATCATCGGCTTGCCGGCGTTTAGCGCGAGGATCGGCGTGCGATCGCCGACCTTTTCGACGACCACGCTGATCGACGACAACGGCACGTGCGCGCGCTGCAGACCGACCATCACCGGCTGCGGCAGTACCGTCGTGACGTTGACGCTCGGATGCGTGGCCTTGACGCGGGCCTCCCCGGTCAGCGGCAGCAGGGTGCCTGCGCCGAGCGCGGCGGCGCAGAGCCAGACGGCCGCGCGCGGCACGACACGGTTAGGCATGAAGGCTGCGCGATCGAACATACGGCGCGAGTGCAGCGCCATACGGCGTGCGACGGAAGACAGAAAAGTGTGCGTCATGAACGGGTGAACGGGCAAACGGACGAGCAGGATTTCAAGGTGTGCGGCGAGCGGCGTGCGGCGTGCGAGGGACGATGGAACGGCAAGCTGGGCGCCTTGACGGCGCGGTAGCGCGCCGCAGTCTACCGGCCGTCGCGCGACGCAAAGCGCCCATTGTAGTGACATCCCGCGAGGCTGCGGTGAAAAAAGCGCCACACGCCGCACGGGTCGGAAGCGGGCGCTAGAATGCGGCATCATCGAATGTTTTGGAACGGACAACCATGCGCATCCTGCTAGTCGAAGATGACCGGATGATCGCCGAAGGCGTGCGCAAGGCGCTGCGCGGCGAAGGCTTCGCCGTCGATTGGGTCGAGGACGGCGAAGCGGCGCTGCGAGCGGCGGCGGCCCAACCTTACGACCTCGCGTTGCTCGACCTCGGTCTGCCCAAGCGCGACGGTCTCGAGGTGCTGCGCGCACTGCGTGCGCGCGGCCATGCGCTGCCGGTGCTGATCGTCACCGCGCGCGACGCGGTCGCCGATCGTGTCAAGGGCCTCGACGCGGGCGCTGACGATTACCTTGTCAAACCTTTCGATCTCGACGAACTCGGTGCGCGGATGCGCGCGCTGATCCGGCGCCAGTCCGGCCGCAGCGATTCGACGATTCGCCACGGCAATTTGACCCTCGATCCCGCGTCGCACCAGGTGACGCTCGATGGCGCCCTGGTCGCGCTATCCGCGCGCGAATTCGCGCTGCTCGAGGCGCTGCTCGCGCGACCCGGCGCGGTGCTGTCCAAGAGCCAGCTAGAGGAAAAGATGTATGGCTGGGGCGAGGAGATCGGCAGCAATACCGTCGAGGTCTATATTCACGCGCTGCGCAAGAAGCTCGGCGCCGATCTGATCCGCAACGTTCGCGGGCTTGGCTACATGATCGCGAAGGACGCCTGAGCCGATGCGCTCGATTCGCCGACAACTGTTGTTCTGGCTGCTCGCGCTCGTGCTGCTCGGCGTCGGCATCGCGGGCTGGCTGATCTACCGGCAGGCACTCGCCGAAGCGAACGAGCTGTTCGACTACCAGCTCGAGCAGATCGCCGCGGCGCTGCCGGCGGAACCGTTCTCGCAGGTGCTCGGCCGCGATACCGGCGACGAGGGCATCGTGCTGCAGATCTGGAACCGCAACGGCATGCTGATGTATTACTCGCGGCCGCGTGCGCCGCTCGCGCCGCGCGCCGAACTCGGTTTTTCGACCGAGCGCACCGACCGCGGCGAATGGCGCGTATATGGCGCGATCGTCGGCGACAACGTCGTGCAGCTCGCGCAGCCGCTGTCGGTGCGCAACCGGCTCGCCGCCAATGTCGCGCTGCGCACGCTGTGGCCGCTGATCGTGCTGCTGCCGCTGCTCGGACTCGCGGTATGGGTGATCGTCGGTCGCGGGCTGCGGCCGCTGCGGCGCGTGACGAGCGCGCTCGACACCCGTCATCCCGAAGCGCTGGATCCATTGCCTGATCAGCGCCTGCCGCTCGAAGTGCGGCCGCTCGTGCGTGCGCTGAACGGGCTGCTGCAGCGGCTCGCGACCGCGCTCGATATCCAGAAGGCGTTCGTCGCCGATGCCGCGCACGAATTGCGCACGCCGCTTGCCGCGGTACAGATTCAGGCGCAACTGGTCGCGCGCGCGAAGGACGACACAGCCCGCAGCGAGGCGCTCGCCGATCTGCAGGCGGGTGTCACGCGCGCGACGCGCCTCGCCGAGCAACTGCTCGCGCTCGCGCGCGCCGAGCCGGACGGCGCCGCCGGCGCAGTGATGCTCGATCTGCGCGAGCTGCTGCAGGAGTGCGTCGCGACCTACGCGCCGCTCGCGATGAATCGCGGCGTCGACCTCGGCATCGAGGCGAGCGAGGCCGCCAGCGTGACCGGCGACGCCGAAGCGCTGCGCGTGATGTTCAACAACCTCGTCGACAACGCGACCAAGTACACGCCGCGTGGCGGCCGCGTCGACGTCAGCCTGCGTGTCGAGGACGGCCATCCGGTCGTGCGGATCGCCGATAGCGGCCCCGGTATCGATCCCGCCGATCGCGAGCGCGTGTTCGACCGGTTCTATCGCGCGGGAGCGGGCGCGAATCGCGCGCGCACCGACGTGGCGGGCAGCGGCCTCGGTCTCGCGATCGTGCGTCGGATCGCCACCCAACATCATGCGCAAGTGTCGCTCGACGACTCGCCGGCCGGTGGTTTGCAGGTCATCGTACGCTTCTGATCATGGTGATTTACTGTTCGGCCAACGCCGGCGTTCATGCTGGCGCGGCGGTCCGTAGCGGACGGTCCGATAAGGTTCCCATGATCTGGCGCTGCTTAAGACTCTTTTAAGTGATGCCCCTTACGCTCCTCGACATCCCAAGTCACTTTCTCCAGTCAGGAGCTCATGATGAACGCGAAAACCTTGTCCCGCGGCGCCGTTGCGGTAGCTGTGGCCGCTGCGCTTTCAGCCGGCTATGTGGCGGGCCATCGCGATGTGCCAGCACCGCAGATCATCTCGCCGGCGCAAGCCGCCGCAATGATGCCAGCCGAAGCAGCCGCCAAAACCGGTATCCCCGATTTCTCCGGTCTCGTCGAAACCTACGGTCCGGCCGTCGTCAACATCAGCGCGAAGCACGTGGTCAAGCAAACCGCGATGCGTGGTAATGGCGGCAACCTCAACGGCAACCAGCTGCCGATCGATCCGAACGATCCGTTCTATCAGTTCTACAAGCGGTTCTTCGGCGGCGTGCCCGGCATGCAGGGCGGCGATGGCGGAGACGCGCCCGACCAGCCGAGCGTGAGCCTCGGCTCGGGCTTCATCATCAGCAACGACGGCTACATTCTGACGAACGCGCACGTGGTCGATGGCGCGAACGTCGTCACCGTGAAGCTCACCGACAAGCGCGAATTCAAGGCGAAGGTGGTCGGTGCCGACAAGCAGTCCGACGTCGCCGTGCTGAAGATCAACGCGAGCGATCTGCCGACGGTGAAGATTGGCGATCCGCGCCAAAGCAAGGTTGGTCAGTGGGTCGTCGCGATCGGCTCACCGTACGGCTTCGACAACACCGTGACCTCGGGCATCATCAGCGCGAAGTCGCGTTCGCTGCCCAACGAGAACTACACGCCGTTCATCCAGACCGATGTGCCGGTGAACCCTGGCAACTCGGGCGGTCCGCTCTTTAATCTGCAAGGCGAAGTGATCGGCATCAACTCGATGATCTACTCGCAGACGGGCGGCTTCCAGGGCCTGTCGTTCGCGATCCCGATCAGCGAGGCGATCAAGGTCAAAGACGATCTCGTCAAGACCGGTCACGTGAGCCGCGGCCGCCTCGGCGTCGCAGTACAGGGCTTGAACCAGACGCTCGCCGAGTCGTTCGGCATGCAGAAGCCGCAAGGCGCGCTGGTCAGCTCGGTCGACGCCAACGGGCCGGCGGCCAAGGCTGGCTTGCAGCCGGGCGACGTGATCCTGTCGGTGAATGGCGACGAAGTGAGCGATTCGACGGATCTGCCGGCGAAGATCGCAGGTCTCGCGCCGGGCAGCTCGGCGACGCTGAAAGTGTGGCGTGATAAGGCCAGCAAGGACGTGAAGGTGACGATCGGCTCGTTCTCGGACGCAAAGGTTGCGTCGGCGAACAAGACCGATCAGCAGACCCAGTTGCAAGGCCGTCTCGGCGTCGCGGTGCGGCCGCTGACGCCGGAAGAGAAGAGCAGCGCGTCGGTGTCGCACGGTCTGCTCGTACAGCAGGCAGGCGGCGCGGCGGCGAGTGCCGGCATCCAGGCGGGCGACGTGATTCTCGCGGTCAATGGCCGTCCGGTCACGAACATCGATCAGCTGAAGCAGATGATTTCGGGCGCAGGCAACAGCATTGCGCTGCTGATCCAGCGGGACAACGCGCAGATTTTCGTGCCCGTAGATCTCGGCTGATCCAGTACCCGGGCGGTTCGAACGGATCGCCCATCCCAGTTTGAGCTGTAGTAGCGATTGCCGGTCCTTTGCATTTACTGCAAGGACCGGTTTTTTTTCGCCTGTCCGCACCGTGCTACGGCGAGCAGCGCGGGCAGGGCGAAACGCGCCACGCAGCTTGTTGTCACGGTCGCGCATGTCCAGTCGACGCAACCGGATGGCTGGCACGCAGGTTGCTTCGACCTTGATTTGGGCCTGTTCGGGGACTGGGCAAGGACTGCAACAAGGAGAGCGAACCGATGAAAACCCAACGCAATCAGCAAAGGATCGTAGCCGTCGCGCTGTGGGCGGCGCTCGCGCTCGGACTGGCGGGCGGTGCGTACGCGCAGCAGGCGGGCGTGACCGGTGGCTCGACGACCGACAACACCAGCGCGGGCAACACCAACGGCGGCGGTCTGCCGCAAGTCCAGCAGCAGGGCGACGTGTCGTACGTGTCGGGCGGCGTCGGCCTCGACGAATCGCGGGCGTTGCGACAAGCGCAAAGCCAGTGGCCACTGACGTTGCGCTTCACCGGACCCAACGCCGAGTTTCTCGCGGATGTGCACGTGCGTATCGTCGATGCCCATAACGGCGAAGTGCTGAACACGACGTCGCGCGGACCGTTCATGCTGGTGCGCTTGAGCCCCGGCCGCTATACGGTGCACGCGAAATACAACGACAGCGAGCAAACCCGCTCGGTTAGCGTGCCGGCGCACGGCAACGTCAAATCCGCGTTCATCTGGAACGCGAAGTAACGGGTCGATCGGTCCGCCGCCGCGCAGCAAGCTTGCGCAATCGGCCGAAGTTTGGCCGATAATGAAGCCACGGGCAGCTCCCGTGGCTTTGCCGTTCCGGCGGCAACAGCCGGCAGTGCAGCACCCACCCCATCACGGAGCCTGGACATGAGCGATGCGTCGACATCTGCGGGACGGCTGGACGGCCATACCATCGTGATCCGCGACAACGGTCACCGCGTGCGCGTGATTCACGGCGGCGTGACGATGGCCGACACCAAGGCCGCGCTGACGCTATCGGAGACCGGCCTCGCCGACGTGTTCTATTTCCCGCGCGAGCACGTGAACATGGCCCGGCTCGAACGCTCGACGCACACGTCGCATTGTCCGTTCAAGGGCGACGCGTCGTACTTCCATCTGCGCACCGAAGATGGCGTGATCGAGAACGCGGTGTGGTGCTACGAGGCGCCGTTCGAGCAGGTCAGTCGCATCAAGGGCTATCTCGCTTTTTACGCATCGCGCGTCGACCGCATCGATCAGACGTCCTGATCCCGCAGTCGGCGCGTTCATCGGGGAGGTTGTCATGGAACTGAACGACGCGTTACGGATTCCGCTGGCGCCGTCCGAGGTCTGGGACGCGTTGCAGGACCTCGCGCTGTTGCGTGCCAGCCTCGACAACTGCGAGTCGTTCGTGCGTCTCGCCCACGGCGAATACGCGCTGACGATGACCGTGCCGCTCGGCCCGTTGCGCGCACATTATCAGGCGCGCGCGCACGTCGCCGGCCAGGATTCCGGCCCGGCGGACGCGCAGCGCCGCACCATCAACTTCAAGGCCCTGGCCGAGGGCATCGGCGCGTTGCGCGGTCAGATCGAAGTGCGTTTGCGCGCGGACGAGGGGCGGGAGCGCGGCACGCGCATCGACTACACACTGTGGGCGACGTCGTCGGGACCGCTCGCCGAGCTGCCGACGCGCCAGCTCGAGAACGCCTTGCGTCAGATCGCCGACGATTTTTTCGCCGAGTTCGACGCCGTCGTGCGCGCCAAGCACGGCAAAGGGCCGAACCGCGCGCGTGGCACGGCGCCGCGTCGCCAGTACGTGTTTTTGCGGCCGATCACGCTCGGCGGCATCGCGCGGCGAGCGCGCATCGAGCACAGCCATGCGCTGTCGGGGCGCGCGGCGAGCGCGTCGCATAGCTGGTCGCATCACGAGCCCGGTCAGCATGTCGTGCCGTACTGGGCGTGGGCCGGGATGATCTTTCTGGTCGCACTATTGTTGTATGTCGCGCGCTGGTTCAGCGAGCATTGAGGCCGCGAGCCGCGCGCAGCCCCTGATGGAACGCGCGACAAACGTCCCGCGCGACTACGAAATCCCGGTGACGCACTACGAAATAGCGGTGCTCCCGCCGCCTTCATCTAATCCCCGCGAAACTCCCGCCGCCACGCGCTCGGCGACGTGCGAAACGCGTCCGCGAAATGCTGCCGCAGCGATGCGGCCGAGCCGAATCCGGCGCTCGCCGCGATCGCTTCGACCGACCCGTCGGTGCTTTCCAGCAGCTGTTGCGCACGCGCGAGCCGCTGCGCGAGCAGCCACGTGCCGACGGTGGTGCCGGTCGCGAGCCGGAAGCGCCGCGTGAAGGTGCGGCGGCTCATCAACGCGCGCGCGGCGAGCGTGTCGAGCGTATGCGGCGTGGCCAGGTTGCCGCTCACCCAGTCGAGCAGGCCGGACAGGCGATCGCCGCGCGGCTTCGGCGGCATCGGCTGCTGCACGTATTGCGCCTGGCCGCCCTGGCGATGCGGCGACACGACCAGCCGGCGCGCGACGTGGTTCGCCATCCGCGCGCCGCAGATCTTGCGCAGCACGTGCAGGCAGCAGTCGAGGCCGGCGGCGGTGCCGGCCGAGGTCAGCACGTTGCCGTCGTCGACGTACAGCACGTCGGCGTCGAGCCGCACGCGCGGGTAGCGGCGCGCGAAGTCGTCGGCCCAGGCCCAGTGCGTCGAAGCGGGCCGTCCATCGAGGATGCCCGCGGCGGCCAGCACGAAAGCGCCGAGGCAGAGGCCGACGAGCAGCGCGCCGCGCGCATGCGCGGCCCTCAGCGCGTCGAGCAGCGCGGCGGGCGGGGTTTCGGCGGGATCGCGCCAGCTCGGCACGATGATCGTCTGCGCGTCGGCAAGCGCTTCGAGTCCGTGCGTGACCGCGATCGAGAAGCCCGCGGTCGTCGCCAGCGCGCCTGTCTCCGCGGCGCAGACGCGGAAGTCGAAGTCGGGAACACCGCCGGCGCGACGGTCCTCGCCGAAAACGACGCACGGCACCGACAGATGGAACGGGCTGATGCGGTCGAATGCGACGACGGCGACGACGTGGCGCGGCGCCTGAACGGAGACGTCGTCGGAAGATGCGAAGGTGGTCATGCCGGGCGCCTCATGAAAGCCATAAGTATGGCCCGATTCTAGCGAAGGTTGTCATCCGGGCCGCTGTCGACAGGCGGGCAGCGGAGCAACAATGCCGTCATTGCCGTTGCGCCACGGCCACCGCGCTGGGCGCGCGCCATCGACCGCTTTTTTCTGACAAGGAGCCTTGCCATGAGCACACCCGCGCCGCGCCGTGCGCTGATCGTCATCGACGTGCAGAACGAATACGTGAGCGGCGACCTGCCGATCGAATTTCCGGACGTGCGCACGTCGCTCGCCAACATCGGTCGCGCGATCGATGCAGCGCGCGCCGCCAGCGTGCCGGTCGTGATCGTGCAGAACGTCGCGCCCGCCACCTCGCCGCTGTTCGCGCGCGGCAGCGCGGGCGCGGAACTGCACACGGTCGTGAGCTCGCGCGCTCATGATCATTTCGTCGAGAAGTCGCTGCCGAGCGCATTCGCTGGGACCGATCTGGCCGACTGGCTCGCCGCCCGGCAGATCGATACGCTGAGCGTCACCGGCTACATGACCCACAATTGCGATGCCTCGACGATCAACCACGCGGTGCATGCTGGCCTCGCCGTCGAGTTCCTGCACGACGCAACCGGCTCGGTGCCGTATGAAAACAGTGCGGGCTTCGCGAGCGCGGAGGAGATTCATCGCGTGTTCAGCGTGGTGCTGCAGTCGCGCTTCGCGGCGGTCGCGAGCACCGATCAATGGATCGCGGCGCTAAAGAGCGGCGCGCCGCTCGAGCGCGGCAACATCTATGCGTCGAATCAGGCGGCGCGAGCACGCCGGGCGGTTGCCTGAACCCGGCGCAGGGGCGGTGGTCCGGTCCAAAAACAGAAACGGGCGGTCCACCGAACCGCCCGCTGTTCCAATCCGTCACCCTGGCGCGCCTTCTACGCCGCCTTCCTGCGCAACGCCGGACTCAGGCGCAAGCCGTCGAACATCGCTTCCACCATCTGCTGCGCTTGCGCGCCGAAGTCGGTCGCGTCGGGCAAAAACAGCATGTCGCGCAACGAGCCGCCGACGAACGCGTGGACCATCGCCGCGGCAAGCTTCGTGTCGAGGTCGGCGGGCATCTGGCCTTTGGAGATCGCATTGCGCAGACCGCCCTCGATCTTCGCGAGTCCCTCGCGCATATTGGTCTGATACCGTTCCATCACCGGCCCCATATCTTCGACCAGCTCGCACTTCAGAAACAGAATGTCGAACACGCGGCGGCGGCGGGGATCGTTGGCAGTGTCGCGCAGGCAGACCACGCAGATTTCAATCAGGCGCCCGAGCGGATCAGCTTCGTTGGGATCGAGCGACGCCGCCTTCAGTTCGTCTAGCGGCAGCAGCACGCGGTCGAACATTTCGGTGAACAGCTCGCTCTTATGCGCGAAATGCCAATAAATGGCGCCGCGCGTGACGCCCGCGGCCTGGGCGATATCGGCCAGCGACGTGCGCGATACACCCTTCTCGAAGAAGACCAGTTCGGCTGCGTCGAGAATCCGGTTGCGCGTCTCCAGCGCCTCTTCTTTGGTTCTTCTGACCATATTGGTGTAGCCTGCGCTGATCCTGGGGTTTATGCGGACAGTTTTAAGTCAGTCTGATGACGCTTTGACTACTTCTGAAGCGAATTGCGACGCGAATCTGCGGTACCCCAGCCTCGGAAGATATAAATGCACTTTTACATGCATTCATGAATGTATATATAATAGCACCCCACGATCGGATAGCCCAAGCCGTGACGAGCAGTTAATATCCGTCACTGTTGCCTTTCGAAAGCGCTTTCGCGGCCGCCAAACGGCGGCGCTGCGCGGCATTCCCCGGTATGGCGCATTCGTAGCAGGGTGCCCTGCAGGCGCAGGTTTGCATCCATGGGCTTCCGGTCGAGCGTCGCGAGACGCTTGTGTGCGCTGTCGTCCCCGGGGTAGGGATGCGCGCACTTTTTCATTACTCAGTCTTTGACAGAGGTCGCTCCATGCGCGTCGAACGGGTTCCATTCCGCTTAATCAGTGCCGCGACGGCTGCCATCTTGCTGGCGGCGTGCGGACCAAAACAATCTGCCCCGCCGCCACAGACGCCCGAAGTCGGCGTCGTCACCCTCCAGCCGACGACCGTGCCCGTCGTCACCGAACTTCCCGGCCGTACCAGTGCCTTCCTCGTCGCGCAGGTGCGCGCGCGGGTCGACGGCATCGTGCTGCGCCGTGAGTTCACCGAGGGTAGTGAGGTCAAGGCCGGCCAGCGTCTGTACAAGATCGATCCGGCGCCGTACATCGCGTCGTTGAACAACGCGAAGGCATCGCTCGCGAAGGCGCAGGCGAACCTGGTGACGACCACCGCGCAGGCCAATCGCTACAAGGTGCTGGTCGCGGCGAACGCGGTCAGCAAGCAGGATTACGACAACGCGGTCGCCGCCGAAGGCCAGGCCGCCGCCGACGTCGCCGCGGGCAAGGCCGCGGTCGATACCGCGCAGATCAACCTCGGCTATACCGACGTGACCTCACCCGTGACCGGCCGGATCGGCGTGTCGCAGGTCACGCCGGGCGCATTCGTGCAGCAGAGTGCGGCCACGCTGATGGCCACGGTTCAGCAGCTCGACCCGGTGTACGCCGACCTCACGCAATCGAGCCTCGAAGGTCTGAAGCTGCGCCGCGACATGCAGGAAGGGCGTCTCAAGACGACCGGTCCGGGCGCCGCGCAGGTCACGCTGGTGCTGGAAGACGGCCGCGTCTACTCCGAGAAGGGCAAGCTGCAGTTCACCGACGTGACCGTCGACCAGGGCACCGGCTCGGTCACGGTGCGCGCGATCTTCAAGAACCCGAACCACGTGCTGCTGCCGGGCATGTTCGTGCGCGCGAAGATCGACGAGGGCGTCAACCAGAACGCGCTGATCGTGCCGCAAGTCGGCGTCACGCACGACCAGAAGGGTCAGCCCACCGCGCTCGTCGTCGACAACGACAACAAGGTCGAGCTGCGTCAGCTCGTCACCTCGGGCACCTTCGGCTCGTACTGGGTGGTCTCGGACGGCCTGAAGCCGGGTGACCGCGTGGTCGTCCAGGGCACCGACAAGGCGCGTCCCGGCCAGCAGGTCAAGCCCGTGCCGGCGCAGCTGCCCGGCAACCCGGCTTCCGACGCCGCGGCAAACGGCGCCCAGACAGGTCAACCCGCGGCTCAGCCTGCCTCCGCCGCTTCGGGCGCGTAATAACAGGGAGCCCGCCTCATGGCAAAGTTCTTTATTGATCGCCCGATTTTTGCATGGGTGATCGCCATCATCCTGATGCTCGCGGGTCTCGCGTCGGTGTTCACGCTGCCGATCGCGCAATACCCGACCATCGCGCCGCCGTCCATCCAGATCAGCGCAACCTACCCGGGTGCTTCGGCGAAGACGGTGGAAAACACCGTTACGCAGGTGATCGAGCAGCAGATGAGTGGTCTGGACCACCTGCTGTACCTCGCGTCGACCTCGGACGACTCGGGCACGGCCACCATCACGCTGACGTTCGCGGCCGGCACCAACCCTGACATCGCGCAGGTGCAGGTGCAAAACAAGCTGCAGCTCGCCACGCCGCTGCTGCCGCAAGCGGTGCAGCAGCTCGGCACCAAGGTCACGAAGTCGAGCAGCAGCTTCCTGCTGGTGATGGCGTTCGTGTCGACCGACGGCAGCATGAACAAGTACGACCTCGCGAACTACGTCGCGTCGAACATTCAGGATCCGATCAGCCGTATCGACGGCGTGGGCACGGTGACGCTGTTCGGCTCGCAGTACGCGATGCGCATCTGGCTCGACGCGAACAAGCTGAATAACTTCGGTCTGACGCCGCTCGATGTCGAAACCGCGCTGCAGGCGCAGAACGTGCAGGTCGCGGGCGGCTCGCTCGGCGGCACGCCGTCGGTGCCGGGCCAGGTGCTGCAGGCCACGATCACGCAGGCCACGCTGCTCAATACCCCCGAGCAGTTCGGCAACATCCTGCTGAAGGTGAATCAGGACGGCTCGCAGGTGCGTCTGCGCGACGTGTCGCGCGTCGAGCTCGGCGGCGAAAACTACAACTTCGACACCAAGTACAACGGTCAGCCGACGGCAGGCTTCGGTATCCAGCTCGCCACGGGCGCGAACGCGCTCGCCACCGCGAAGGCGGTGCGCACGAAGATCGCCGAACTGTCGAAGTACTTCCCGCACGGTCTGGTGGTGCAGTACCCGTACGACACGACGCCGTTCGTGCGCCTGTCGATCGAGGAAGTGGTCAAGACGCTGCTCGAAGGTATCGTGCTGGTCTTCCTCGTCATGTACCTGTTCCTGCAGAACCTGCGCGCTACGCTGATCCCGACGATCGCGGTGCCGGTGGTGCTGCTCGGTACGTTCGCGATCATGAACGTGGTCGGTTTCTCGATCAACACGCTGTCGATGTTCGGTCTCGTGCTCGCGATCGGCCTGCTGGTGGACGACGCGATCGTGGTGGTGGAAAACGTCGAGCGGGTGATGCAGGAGGAGGGCTTGTCGCCTCGCGAGGCAACCCGCAAGGCGATGGACCAGATCACCGGCGCTCTCGTCGGCGTGGCGCTCGTGCTGTCGGCGGTGTTCGTGCCGGTGGCATTCTCGGGCGGCTCGGTCGGCGCGATCTACCGGCAGTTCTCGCTGACGATCGTCGCGGCGATGGTGCTGTCCGTGCTCGTCGCGTTGATTCTGACGCCGGCGCTGTGCGCGACGATCCTGAAGCCGATTCCGAAGGGTCATCACGAAAAAGCGACCGGCTTCTTCGGCTGGTTCAACCGTACCTTCAACACGAGCCGCGACAAGTACCACTCGGGCGTGCACCACGTGATCAAGCGCTCGGGCCGCTGGCTCATCATCTACATGGTGGTGATCTTCGCGGTGGGGCTGCTGTTCGTGCGTCTGCCGAAGTCGTTCCTGCCTGACGAAGACCAGGGCACGATGTTCGTGCTGGTGCAAACGCCGTCGGGTTCCACGCAGGAAACCACCGCGCGCGCCCTCAAGGACGTGTCGGACTACCTGCTGAACGAAGAAAAGGCGATCGTCGAATCGACCTTCACGGTGAACGGCTTCAGCTTCGCGGGTCGTGGCCAGAACGCGGGTCTCGTGTTCGTGCGGATGAAGGACTACGCGCAGCGCCAGCACGCGGACCAGAAGGTGCAAGCGCTGGTGGGCCGTCTCTACATGCACTTCAGCACCTACAAGAACGCGACGGTGTTCCCGGTCAATCCGCCGTCGATTCCTGAACTCGGCACCGCGGCGGGCTTCGACTTCCAGCTGCAGGACCGCGCGGGTATCGGTCACGCGAAGCTGATGGAAGCGCGCAACATGCTGCTCGGTCTGGCGGCGAAAGATCCGACGCTCGCGCAGGTGCGTCCGAACGGCCTGAACGATACGCCGCAGTTCAAGGTGAGCATCGACCACGAGAAGGCTTCGGCGCAGGGTGTTTCGCTCGCCTCGATCGACCAGACGTTCTCGATCGCGTGGGCCTCGGCGTATGTGAACAACTTCCTCGACACCGACGGCCGGATCAAGAAGGTCTACCTGCAGGGCGACGCGCCGTTCCGGATGAAACCGGAAGACGTGAATGCCTGGTTCGTGCGCAACGGCGCGGGCGCGATGGTGCCGTTCTCGGCCTTCGCGAGCACCGAGTGGACCTTCGGTTCGCCGAAGCTCGAGCGCTACAACGGTATTTCGTCGGTGGAAATCCAGGGTGCGGCCGCGCCGGGCAAGTCGACCGGTCAGGCGATGGCGGCGATGGAACAGCTCGTCACCAAGCTGCCGGCGGGAGTCGGCTACGAGTGGACGGGTCTGTCGCTGCAAGAGCGTCAGTCGGGTTCGCAGGCGCCGATCCTGTACGGCATCTCGATTCTCGTCGTGTTCCTGTGTCTCGCGGCGCTATATGAAAGCTGGTCGATCCCGTTCTCGGTGATCATGGTGGTGCCGCTCGGTGTGATCGGCGCACTGCTGGCCGCGACGCTGCGCGGGCTCGAGAACGACGTGTTCTTCCAGGTGGGTCTGCTGACCACCGTGGGTCTGTCGGCGAAGAACGCGATTCTGATCGTGGAATTCGCGCGAGAACTGCAGCAGGGTGGAGGCATGGGACCGATCGAAGCCGCGCTCGAAGCGGCGCGTCTGCGGTTGCGTCCGATCCTGATGACCTCGCTCGCGTTCATTCTCGGCGTGCTGCCGCTCGCGATCAGTAACGGCGCGGGCTCGGCCAGCCAGCACGCGATCGGTACCGGCGTGATCGGCGGCATGTTGACGGCGACCTTCCTCGCGATCTTCATGATCCCGATGTTCTTCGTCGTGATTCGCGCGAAGTTCGGCGGTGAGAAGGAAGACCCGGATGAGGCGCTGCGCCACTATGAACAGCACCATCCGCACGATCCGCAAGGCGGCGCGGCGGGTGGCACGACCGACGGGTCGGATGGCAATGGCTCGGGCAAGGATGGGCATTGAGATGCAAAAACACTCTTTGATTGCAGTAGCGGTCGCGCTGCTCGCCGCGGGTTGCACGCTGGCGCCGCACTACCAGCGGCCCGCCGCGCCCGTGACGGCGACTTTCCCGACGGGCGGCGTGTACGACCAGCAGCCGGGCGCGCAGGGCGCGCGCGGCGCGAACGGCCTGGCTGCCGGCGACATCGGCTGGCGCGACTTCTTCGTCGATCCGCGTCTGCAGCAGCTGATCGAAATCGCGCTGAAGAACAACCGTGATCTGCGTGTGTCGGTGCTGAACATGCAGGCGTCGGCGGCGCAGTACCGTATCGTGCGCGCGGGCCTGTTCCCGACGCTCGACGCCGCGGCTTCGCAAAGCCGGCAGCGCACGCCGCGCGATCTGCTGGCGTTTCCCAACGGCCCGACGATTACCAACACGTATTCGGTGGGCTTGAACGCGTCGTGGGAAATCGACTTCTTCGGGCGCGTGCAGAGCCTGAAGGATCAGGCGTTGGCCACGTACCTCGGCACCGCGCAGGCGCGCAAGTCCGCGGAAATCGCGCTGGTGTCGCAGGTGGCGAACCAGTACATGACGGTGCTCGAACTGGACGATCTGCTGAAGGTCACGCAGAACACGCTGAAGACGGCGCAGGAGTCGTTTCGGATCACCAAGCTGCAGTTCGACAACGGCACCGGTTCGGAACTCGATCTGCGCCAGTCGCAAACGGTTGTCGAAACCGCGAGCGCGGACCTGCAGGCGCAGATGCGTTTGCGGGCTCAGGCTGACAACGCGCTGGTGCTGCTGATCGGCGAGCCGTTGCCGGCTGATCTTGCGCCAGGCCTGCCGCTGAGCGACCAGAGCCTGCTCACGGATATTCCGGCGGGCCTGCCGTCCGATCTGCTGACGCGCCGTCCCGACATCATGGAGGCCGAGGAAAATCTGCTCGCGGCCAACGCGAACATCGGCGCGGCGCGCGCCGCGTTCTTCCCGAAGGTCACGCTGACCGGCAGCGCCGGCACGCTGAGCCCGACGCTCGGCGGGCTGTTCAAGCCGGGTTCGGCGGCGTGGAGCTTCGCGCCGTCGATCACGCTGCCGATCTTCGAGGGCGGTCAGAACATGGCCAACCTCGATCTCGCCAACATCGAGAAGAACGTGCAGATCGCCACGTATGAAAAGGCGATCCAGACGGCCTTCCGCGAAGTGGCGGACGGACTGGCCGCGCGCGGCACGTACGACAAGCAGATCGCGGCGCTCGAGCGGGATGTCGCGGCCGAGCAGCGCCGGCTGGATCTGTCGACCCTCCGTTATACGAGCGGTGTCGACAGCTATCTTTCGGTGCTGACCGCGCAGACCTCGTTGTACTTGGCTCAGCAGGCGCTGGTCACCGCGCGCATGGAACGTCTGCAGAACCTGGTCACGCTGTACCAGGCGCTCGGCGGCGGCTGGATCGAGCACAACGGCGAGCAGCCGCGTCCCGCCGACGCGCCGGTCGACTACGGTGCGGCGAGTGCACCGGTCGCGGCTTCGGCGGCGACGGCAGGGTAAGCGCTGCGGCTCGATGAACCGCTGAAGTAAAGCAAAAACGCCACGGCATGCCGTGGCGTTTTTGTTGATTCGCGGCGTTCGGTGCCGCTCGCCGCATCATCGCTGCATCAAAAGCTCAATGCAGATCCGCTGCCCGCAGCATCTCGTTGCTCTGCGGTGCGCCGCCCGCGCTGGCGTCGAGATCGTGCCCGGCGCGGCGAAGCTCGCTCTTCGCCATCTTCTCGCCCTTCACGCCGTTGAAGATCAGGTTCAGCGCGACCGCCGACACCGACGCGAGCAGAATCCCGCTATGTAGCAGCGGCGACAACGCCGGCGGCAGTTGCGAGAAGAAGTGCGGCGAGACGACCGGCACGAGGCCGAGCCCGATGCTGACCGCGACGATGAAGAGGTTGTGCTGATTCCTCACGAAGTCGACGCGCGACAGCACCTTGATGCCGTTCGCCGCGACCATGCCGAACATCACGATGCCCGCGCCGCCGAGCACGAACGCCGGCACCGACGCGACCACCTGCGCCATCTTCGGGAAGAGGCCGAGCAGCACGAGGATCACGCCGCCCATCGCGCACACGAAGCGGCTCTTCACGCCGGTCACGCCGATCAACCCGACGTTCTGCGAGAACGACGTATGCGGGAACGAGTTGAAGATGCCACCGATCAGCGTGCCGAGACCGTCGACGCGCAAGCCACGCACCAGCGTTTTCTGATCGACCGGACGATCGACCATGTCGCCGACCGCGAGAAACATGCCGGTCGATTCGATGAACGTGACGAACATCACGGTGACCATCGTCGCGATCGACAGCGCATCGAAGTGCGGCAGACCGAAGTGGAACGGCATCACGAAGCCGACCCACGGCGCGTGCATGACGCCGTCCAGGTTGACGCGGCCGAGCATCAGCGCGATCGCGAAGCCCGCGACGATGCCGAGCAGCACCGAGATATTGGCGACGAACCCCCTGGCAAACTTGTTGATCAGCAGGATCAGCGTCAGCACGAGCAGCGCCAGGCCGAGATAGACCGGATTGCCGTAGTCGGGATTGCCGACACCGCCGGCCGCCCAGTTGATGCCGACCTCCATCAGCGACAGGCCGATCACCGAAATCACGACGCCGATCACGACCGGCGGGAAGAAGCGCAACAGCTTGCCGACCGCGGGCGCGAGCAGAATGCCGATCACGCCGGCCGCGATCGTCGAGCCGAAGATGTCGAGGATGCCGAGCGAAGGATTGGTGCCGATCGCGACCATCGGGCCGACGGCCGCGAACGTGCAGCCCATGATGACGGGCAGGCGGATGCCGAAGATCCACAGTCCGAGCGTCTGGATCAGCGTGGCGATGCCGCAGGAAAACAGATCGGCGCTGATCAGGAAGGCGACCTGGTCTTTCGGCAGCTTCAGCGCCGCGCCGATGATCAGCGGCACCGCGACCGCGCCAGCGTACATGACCAGCACGTGCTGGATGCCGAGAGTGAGCAACTGGCCCGCCGGTAGGCGCTCGTCGCACGGGTGAACCGCGTTCGCTTGCATATCGTCTGTCTCCACCATCTCGTTTTGGGATGACTCCAAGGTATCGGGGACGAAAAGTCGCAACAAGACCATACGTGGCTATTCCGGCATTCCCGGCGACGATATGCAGAGACCTGTTTTGAAAGGCAAATTAAAGCCGCGAGTGGGACGGATCGGCCGTCGGACGCCAGAGAACCCTATGCAGTGGGGGCTGCGGGCGGTGCATGGCGTGCGCGGCGCGGGTTCGTCGCGCGAGGGGATATGTGTGAGAATCAATGACGTGTATCACGCTTCACGCATAGTCCTGTTTTGATGACGCTCGCAGCACGGCGGGGTTAACCCGCGAATGGTTTTTTTTCGCGTGTTTTCCGAGCTGTTTGTTCAACGTTCGCGGCGTCTGTGCAGCTTCGCCTTTGAGCTTCGCTTTCCCACTTCGTCGCCAGTCTCGCTGGCTCCTTCTTCACCTCGTTTCAACGTCCCTGCGCTCATGAGTTTTCTCGGCATCGATCTCGGCACCGGCTCCCTGAAAGCGGCAATCGTCGACGAACATGGACGCGAGCAGGCGGTATCGAGCGTCGCTTATGCGCTCGTTACGCCGCACGCGGGTTGGGCCGAAATCGACGTCGAGACCTGGTGGAACGCGCTCGTCCATGCGATGGCGGGCCTGCCGCGCGAGCTGCGTGACGGCGTGCGCGCGATTGGCTTCTCTGGCCAGATGCACGGCGTCGTGCTGCTCGATGCAAACGGCGCAGCGGTGCGGCGCGCCATGCTGTGGCCGGACTCGCGCGCGCTCGCCATGCTCGACGCGTGGCCCGAGCCGCAACCGAATCCGGTCGCGCCCGGCATGGCCGGACCGCTGCTGCGCTGGCTCGTGCTGCAAGAACCGGAAGCCGCGCGCCGCACGCGCTGGGCGCTGCAGCCGAAGGACTGGCTGCGCGTCGCGCTCGGCGGCGCGTGCGTGACCGATGCGTCCGACGCGTGCGCGACCGCGCTCGCCGATCCCGCCGGCGCGTGGGACACGGCGCTGCTGCAACGCCTCGAGATTCCGCCTGAGTGGTTCGCGCCTGTGGCGCCGTCGTATGCGGCGGCGGGCGCGCTGTCGCCGCAGGCCGCGCAGGCACTTGGCTTACGGGCCGGTATCGTGCTCGCAACCGGCGCCGCGGATACGCCGTGCGCGGCGCTCGGCAGCGGACTCGTGCGTGACGGCGACGCGCTGCTGACGACCGGCACCGGCGGACAGATCGTCGTGCTCGCGAACGACGAGCCTGCGCCGCTGAAGGGCTTGCATCGCTATCGCGCGGCGAGCGATCACTGGTATCGGATGGCGGCGATGCAGAACGTCGGCATCGCGCTGGAGCGGGTGCGCGGGTGGCTGTCGTTTGGGTGGGCGGAGGCTTACCGAGAGGCATTTGACGATGCGGCTGATGCAAGCGCTCATGCCGCCGCTGAAGTGGCGTCGACGCTGAGCTTCCTGCCGTACCTGACCGGCGAGCGCACGCCGTGGCTGAACCCGCAGGCGCGCGGCGGCTGGCTCGGTTTGTCGCTCGAGCATACGCGCGGCGCGATGATGCGTGCGGCGTTCGAGGGCGTCGCGTTCTCGTTGCGCGCGGGGCTCGACGCGATTCGCGCGAGCGGCGCGCCGGTGACGGCGCTCAAGCTTGCGGGCGGCGGCTCCGTCGACGTGCGCTGGCGACAACTGCTCGCCGATGCGCTCGACGTCGACCTGCATGCGGTCGATTGCCCGAACGCGGCGCCGCGCGGCGCGGCGATCCTCGGCGGTCTCGCGTGCGGCCACTGGCAGACGCGCGATCTCGCCGCGCTCGCGCCGGGCGCGACGCGCGTCGCGGGTCCACGCGGCGATGCGGCGCTTGCTGAACGCTATGCGCGCTTCGTCGATCTGTATGGCCGGGTCGAGCCGTGGTTCGGTGGTCGCGCGCGGGGCGAAGCGAAGTGACAGCGACGGCGTTGAACACGGTGCCGAGCGCAGCCATCGGCGAGGCAGCCTTCACGCGCTATGCAATACCATGACGCTTTTCGCGCGCCACCTAGTCGCCGGCACGCGATGCCATTTCGCATTCACGCACTCACGGACTCACGCACTCACGGACTCACGCACTCACGGACTCACGCACTCACGGACTCACGCACTCACGGACTCACAGGAGCATTGACGATGAAGACCAAAGCAGCAATCGCATGGAAAGCCGGCGCCCCGTTGACGATCGAGGAAGTCGATCTCGAAGGTCCGCGCGCCGGTGAAGTCCTGATCGAAGTGAAGGCGACGGGCATCTGCCACACCGACTACTACACGCTGTCGGGCGCCGATCCCGAAGGCATCTTCCCGGCGATTCTCGGCCACGAAGGTGCGGGCGTGATCGTCGATGTCGGGTCGGGCGTCGGCACGCTGAAGAAGGGCGATCACGTGATTCCGCTCTACACGCCCGAATGCCGTCAGTGCAAGTTCTGCCTGTCGCGCAAAACGAATCTCTGCCAGGCGATCCGCGCGACGCAGGGCAAAGGTCTGATGCCCGACGCGACCTCGCGCTTCTCGCTCGATGGCAAGCCGCTGTTTCACTACATGGGGACGTCGACGTTCTCGAACTACATCGTCGTGCCGGAGATCGCGGTCGCGAAGGTGCGTGAAGACGCGCCGTTCGACAAGATCTGCTACATCGGCTGCGGCGTGACGACCGGCGTCGGCGCGGTCGTGTATTCGGCGAAGGTCGAGGCGGGTGCGAACGTGGTGGTGTTCGGGCTCGGCGGTATCGGGCTGAACGTGATTCAAGGCGCGAAGATGGTCGGCGCGGACAAGATCATTGGTGTCGATCTCAACCCGGGCCGCGTCGAACTCGCGAAGAAGTTCGGCATGACGCACTTCATCAACCCGAACGAAGTCGAGAACGTCGTCGATCACATCGTGCAGCTGACCGACGGCGGCGCCGACTACTCGTTCGAATGCATCGGCAACGTGAAGGTGATGCGCCAGGCGCTCGAATGCACGCACAAGGGTTGGGGGCAGTCGTTCATCATCGGCGTCGCGGCGGCGGGCGAGGAGATCAGCACGCGGCCGTTCCAGCTGGTGACGGGCCGCGAGTGGAAGGGCTCGGCGTTCGGCGGCGCGCGAGGCCGCACCGACGTGCCGAAGATCGTCGACTGGTACATGGAAGGCAAGATCAATATCGACGATCTGATTACGCACCGCCTGCCGCTCGAGCGCATCAACGAGGGCTTCGAGCTGATGAAGAAGGGCGAGTCGATCCGCTCGGTCGTGCTCTACTAAGCGAGGAGCGTCGCGATGCTCGAACTACTATCGTCGCACGCCTGCCACGGCGGCGAACAGCGCTTTTACCGGCACGAGTCGCGCACCATCGGTCTGCCGATGCGCTTCTCGGTCTATCTGCCGCCGCAGGCGTTGCGGGGCAATGCGAAGGTGCCCGCGCTGTTCTACCTCGCGGGGCTGACCTGCACAGAAGAGACGTTCGCGATCAAGGCCGGCGCGCAGCGCTTCGCGGCCCGGCACGGCATCGCGCTGATCGCGCCGGATACGAGCCCTCGCGGCGCGGGCGTGCCAGGCGAGAGCGATGCGTGGGACTTCGGCGTCGGCGCGGGCTTTTATGTCGACGCGACCGCGGAGCCGTGGGCGCGGAACTACCGCATGTACTCGTACGTGCGCGACGAGCTGCGCGAAACGGCGCTTGCGAACCTGCCGATCGATCGCGCGCGTCTCGGCATCTTCGGTCATTCGATGGGCGGGCACGGTGCGCTGATGCTCGCGCTGCGCAATCCGGACATTTATCGGTCGGTGTCGGCGTTCGCGCCGATCGCGGCGCCGATGCGTTGTCCCTGGGGCGAGAAGGCGTTTAGCGGTTATCTCGGCGAGAACCGTGAAGCGTGGAAGCAGTACGACGCGAGCGAGCTGGTTTCGCACGCGACGCACAAGTTCGCGGAAGGGATTCTCGTCGATCAGGGGCTCGCGGATCAGTTCCTGCCCAGGCAGCTCAATCCCGACGTGTTCGAAGTGGCGTGCAAGGCCGCGGGTCAGCCACTGACGTTGCGCCGGCATGCGGGTTACGACCACGGCTACTACTTCATCTCGACGTTCGTCGAGGATCATCTCGCGCATCACGCGAAGGTGTTGCTCGGCTGAACAACGTCGTAAAACGCGGGGCAAAAAAAACGGCGGCACTTCATGTGCCGCCGTTTTTTCATTTGATCGGCGTAAGCGCCGCTCAATGCCGCTTCAACAGACTCCCGCCATACACCACCGCCGACAGCGCGGTGATCCAGAAGCTCGTCGGGCAATCGGTATAGAACGCGAGCGTCAGCCCGAGCCACGCCTGCGCGAGCGCGAACACGGCCGCGAGCACGAGACCCGTCGACAGCCGCGTGCTCAGGTTCTGCGCGGCGGCGGCCGGCCCCACCATCAGCGTGAACACGAGCAACACGCCGACGATCTGCGTGCAAGCGGCGACGGCCAGCGCGGCGATCGCGAGAAACAGCACCGACACGCGGCGCAGCGACACGCCC
The DNA here is from genome assembly GCF_014397645.1 of Paraburkholderia sp. 31.1. NCBI lineage: Bacteria > Pseudomonadati > Pseudomonadota > Betaproteobacteria > Burkholderiales > Burkholderiaceae > Paraburkholderia > Paraburkholderia sp. 31.1. The sequence goes on along the minus strand of NZ_VZQN01000001.1, from coordinate 9,643 downwards.
TTCGCTTCGGCCAGCTCCGGTTGCAGCGACGCGAACAGCAGCGGCCGCATGATGGCCGCGAGCGCGGCCAGACTGACGACGCCCAACGCCGCGAGCACACCGAGCGTCGCTGCATTGACGCCGAGCACGTTGCCGAACAGCAGCGCCGTCACCTGCGTCGCGTAGGCGGTGAAGAAATGCAGAAACAGCAGCCCAAAGCCGAGCGACAAGGAAAGGATTACGCCGATCGCGACGTCGCGGCCGGCGAGCCGCTCGCCGAGCGCGCCCATGCCCACACCGGCCGCGAGCGTGAAGCCGATCATCCCCCAGATAGGCGAGATGCCGATCAGCACCGCGCCGGTCGCGCCGGTGAAGCCGACGTGCGACAGCGCGTGGCCCGCGAACGTCTGTCCGCGCATCACCAGAAAATAGCCGACCACGCCTGCCAGCACCGCGACGATCCCCGAGGCCGCGAAGGCGTTCACCATGAAATCGTATTCAAACATCGTGCGTGTGTCCGTCGCGTGAGTCGTGCGGGTCTGGGTGACTGGGTGAGTGGCTGTGCGAATGCGTAGGTCCGCCGTCCTCGTCGTGTTCGTGATCGTGATCGTGCTTCTCGACTTCGACGCCGCCCGACATCACGAAGATGCGGCCGTTCACGCGCATCACGTCGATCGGCGAGCCGTACAGACGCGACAGCACCGGCCGCGTGATCACTTCGTCGACGGTGCCGAGCGCCGCGACGCCGCTGCCGAGATACAGCACGCGATCGATCGAGTTCAGCAGCGGATTGAGTTCGTGCGCGGAGAACAGCACCGCGATGCCGAGCTCCTGCTGCACGCGCCGCACCAGTTCGACGACGCTCTTCTGGTGATGCGGATCGAGACTGATCAACGGTTCATCGAGCAGCAGCAGTTTCGGATTGCCGAGCAGGCATTGCGCGAGCAGGAGCCGCTGCCGTTCGCCGCCCGACAACTCCGACAGTGGCCGCTTCGACAGAGTCGTCCCGCCGACGAGCTCGAGCACCCGATCGACATCCGCGCGCGTTTTTGCATCCGCATGCGGCAAGCCCCAGCGATGACCATCGGCTGCCATCGCGACCAGATCGCGGCCGCGCACGCGACGGCCGGCGAGCGCGCTGCGCGTCTGCGGCATATAGCCGATCGACGCGTTGCCGCGCTCGACCGTCTGCCCGAGCACGCGGATCGCGCCGCCCGCGGCCGGCACGAGGCCGAGCACCGCGCGCATCAGCGTCGTCTTGCCCGCGCCGTTGGGCCCGAGCACGCCGATGAACTCGCCCTGGTTCACGACGAAGCTGGTGTCGCGCAGGATCGTGCGGCCGCCCAGATCGAGCGTCACGTTGTCGAGTTCGAGCACGGGCCGGTCGCCGCGCGCGGTGGGTGCGCCTGATTGCGCACCTGCTGGCGTTTGATGGCCAGTCGGAATCATGGAGCCTTGCCTTTCGCGCTCGCGCTGGTCGCGCCGATCGCGCCGTTCGTGTCACCCGCCGCGAGCGCTTTCTGCAACGCATCGAGCTGCGTCAGCATCCACGTCTGATAGGTCTTGCCGGGCGGCAGGGTTTCGGTGACGCTCATCGTCGGTACCTTCGATTGTTGCGCGAGCTTCAGCATGCGTTTGGTCAGCGCCTCGGTGGCCTGGCTGTTATAGATCAGCACGCGCACGCGCCGCTCACGCAGATCGCGTTCGAACGCGGCGATATCGGCCGCGCTCGCTTCGGTGTCGTTCATCGTGGCGAGCTGGAAGCGCTGGTTGCGCATGGCGAGGCCAATCGCGTCAGACATATAGCCGAACACCGGCTCCGTCGCCGTGACCGGCAAGCCCGCATAGCGGCCGTGCAGCTCGGCGACCTTCGCGTCGATCGGCTTCAGCGAATCGAGAAACTTCGCGAGGTTCGCATCGTACGCCGGCTTGTGCACCGGGTCAGCAGCGCCGAGTGCGTCGCAGACCGCGCGCGCGACTTTCGGCATCGTCGCCGGGTCGTACCACAGGTGCGGATTGTCGCCGCCTTTTTTGCCGACGAGGTCGGCCGCAATGATCACCGTGCGATGCGCGCCTTTCGACGCGGCCAGCAGCTTCACCATCCACGGATCGTAGTCGGCGCCGTTGTAGACGACGAGGCTCGCATGCTGCAACGCGCGCGCGGTGGCCGGGCTCGCTTCGAACAGATGCGGGTCCTGGTCCGGGTTGCTGAGGATGCTGGTCACGTCGACGCGATCGCCGCCGAGTTGCCGCACCACGTCGCCATAAAAGTTCTCCGCGGCGACGACCGGAATTTTCGCGTCGGCGGCGAACGCGTTGTGGCCGAAGCCGAGCGCCGCGATCGCGAGCAGGTAGGTGCACAGATGGGTGCGCACAGACGTCGAACGCTTCAGCGCGCGGTGCGCTCTGGACAACATCAAGCCGATTGTTTTCATCGTTGTTTCCTGCTGGGTGAGAGTTGAATCAGCCACTCGCGGTGGCAAGGCCAAATACGGGGTGGCGCTTAGCGCGGCGCCGCGCGCCTGATCACGACGAATTGCCTGCTGCGCCGCCGGCGCCGCCAGGCTTCGCCGCTCGCGCACATGGCCCGCACAGTCCACTTAGCTCGATCACCTGACGATGCACCTCGAAGCCATGCGCGGGTGCGCTGTGCGACAGGCGGTCGGCGAGCTCGTCGCCGGGAATCTCGACGGTCGCGCCGCAACCGTCGCACAGCAGGAACTGGCTGCGATGCGGCACGCCGATTTCGCAGCAGGCGACGAACGCGTTCTTCGATTCGATCCGGTGCACGAAGCCGTGCGCGACGAGGAAGTCGAGCGCGCGATAGACGGTGGTCGGCGGCATGCGACCGCGCTCGGGGGCGAGCGCGTCGAGCAACTCGTACGCGCCGACCGGCCGCTCGCTCGCGACGATCGCCGCGTACACCTGGCGGCGCAGCGGCGTCAGCGCGAGCCCCTGCGCCGCGGCGTGCGCGTCCGCATGCGCGAGCCGCATGGCGTGCTGTTCGGCGAGCGAGGTAGTCATCGGCGTGAATCTCCTGACATGGTGGCCCCCGAGCGGGCTGCAAGGTCGAAATGATATAACGTAGCGCGATTTTTTGTCAGCGGTGCGAATCTTTGCACGGCGGCACGCAGCGAACGCGTCGTGGCGACCCATGGCGCAATGGGCTTGCTCCTGCCGCGCTGCACCATCGAAATTCGTCCGCGTGCCTTGACATGATCCGGTCCGTATCCGATCATTCGATCACCAGTCGAGCAATTGTTCGCGTGACGAGCGTTCGCTCACCGCGCGCCAAAATGTAAAAACGAAGCGGAGACAGGCAGTGGCACGATTGCAGGACAAAGTCGCCATTCTGACGGGCGCGGCCAGCGGTATCGGTGAAGCGGTAGCCCTGCGCTATCTCGACGAGGGCGCGCGCTGCGTGCTGGTCGACGTGAAGCCGACCGACAGCCTCGGCGGCGCGCTGCGCGGCATCTACGGCGAGCGCGTGTTGAGCGTCAGCGCCGACGTTCGGCGCCGCGAGGACATCGAGCGCATCGTCACGAGCACGCTCGGCTGCTTTGGCCAGATCGACATCCTGTTCAATAATGCGGCGCTGTTCGACATGCGCCCGCTCCTCGACGAATCCTGGGACGTGTTCGACCGCCTGTTCGCGGTCAACGTGAAGGGCATGTTCTTCCTCATGCAGGCGGTCGCGCGGCAGATGGTCGAGCAGGGCCGCGGCGGCAAGATCATCAACATGTCGTCGCAGGCCGGGCGGCGCGGCGAGGCGCTCGTGTCGCACTACTGCGCGACCAAGGCGGCGGTGTTGAGCTATACGCAGTCCGCGGCGCTCGCGCTCGCGCCGCATAAGATCAATGTGAACGGCATCGCGCCGGGCGTCGTCGACACGCCGATGTGGAACGAGGTCGACGCGCTGTTCGCGCGCTACGAGAACCGGCCGCTCGGCGAGAAGAAGCGCCTCGTCGGCGAGGCCGTGCCGCTCGGCCGCATGGGCGTGCCCGACGACCTGACCGGCGCCGCGCTGTTCCTCGCGTCGGCCGATGCCGACTACATCACCGCGCAGACGCTGAACGTCGACGGCGGCAACTGGATGAGCTGAATAAAGAGCAGGGAGCGGGCACGTTGACTGCTCTGAGCGGCGCGTCATTCCGTCAAACGAACGCAGCATCACATAACGTACGAGAAAGGAGACAACGATGAAACCAGCTTTCAAATTCGCGCTGAAGGCAGCCGGTGCCGGCGCTGCCACCTGCTTCGCGCTGAGCGCATCGGCGGCGACGGTGACGATCGCGACGCTGAACAATCCGGACATGATCGAGTTGAAGAAGCTGTCGCCCGCGTTCGAAAAAGCGAATCCGGACATCAAGCTGAACTGGGTGATCCTCGAGGAAAACGTGCTGCGTCAGCGCGCGACGACCGACATCACGACCGGCAGCGGCCAGTTCGACGTAATGACGATCGGCGCGTATGAAACCCCGCAATGGGGCAAGCGCGGCTGGCTCGCGCCGATCACCAACCTGCCGGCGAGCTATGACCTCAACGACGTCGTGAAGACGGCCCGCGACGGCCTGTCCGCGAACGGCCAGCTGTACGCGCTGCCGTTCTACGTCGAAAGCTCGATGACCTATTACCGCAAGGATCTGTTCGACAAGGCCGGTCTGAAGATGCCCGACCAGCCGACCTACGACCAGATCGCCCAATTCGCCGACAAGCTCACCGACAAGTCCAAGGAGCAATACGGCATCTGCCTGCGCGGCAAGGCGGGCTGGGGCGAGAACATGGCGTACGCCACGACGGTCGTGAACACCTTCGGCGGCCGCTGGTTCGACGAGAAGTGGAACGCGCAGCTGACGTCGCCGGAATGGAAGAAGGCGATAACGTTCTACGTCGATCTGCTGAGGAAGGACGGTCCTCCGGGAGCAAGCTCGAACGGCTTCAACGAAAACCTGACGCTGATGTCGTCGGGCAAGTGCGCGATGTGGATCGACGCGACGGTCGCGGCCGGCATGCTCTACAACAAGCAGCAGTCGCAGATCGCCGACAAGGTCGGCTTCGCGGCCGCGCCGATCGAGGTCACGCCGAAGGGCTCGCACTGGCTGTGGGCGTGGGCGCTCGCGATTCCGAAGTCGTCGAAGCAGCAAGATGCGGCGAAGAAGTTCATCGAGTGGTCGACCTCGAAGGAGTACATTGAAATGGTCGCGAAGGATGAGGGCTGGGCCTCGGTGCCGCCGGGCACGCGCGAGTCCACCTACGCGCGCCCCGAGTACAAGCAGGCCGCGCCGTTCGGCGACTTCGTGCTAAAGGCGATCCAGACCGCCGACCCGGATCATCCGACCTTGAAGCCGGTCCCGTACACGGGTGTGCAGTTCGTCGGAATTCCCGAATTCCAGTCGTTCGGCACGGTGGTCGGGCAGAGCATCTCCGGCGCGATCGCCGGTCAGATGACGGTCGACCAGGCACTCGCGGCCGGCAACGCGGCCGCGAATCGCGCGGTCAAGCAGGCGGGTTATCAGAAGTAACCCGGCAGGTCCGCCGCATCGACCGATGCGGCTCATGCAGCAGGGCGGCCGTTCGTCTGCGCCCGATGCGATGCGGCGCGTGTCGTGCGCCATTCAGGCACGGCACGCCGCGTCGCACATACGCGGCTCCGGCGAACGCTCCGCGCATTACCGAACAGGTGGTCCATCATGCGTCCTTTGCGCCTACCTCTGATGCAAACCCATCCCCAGACAGAAAAAGAACGCGAGGAGCGTAAGGCCAATTCGGCCCGCTGGCTCGTGGCGCCGTCGGTCGGCGTGCTCGTGCTGTGGATGGTCATCCCGCTCGCGATGACGATCTGGTTCTCGTTCTCGCACTACAACCTGCTCAATCCCGATCTGCGCGGCTTCGCCGGCTTCGACAACTACCGCTATCTCGCGACCGATCCGTCGTTCGGTCCGTCGATCGCGCATACGATCGAGCTGATCGTGTGGGTGCTCGTGATCACCGTGGGCGGCGGCGTGCTGATGGCGATCCTGTTCGATCGCAAGTTCTACGGGCAGGGTGTGGCCCGCCTGCTCGCGATCGGCCCGTTCTTCGTGATGCCGACGGTCAGCGCGCTGATCTGGAAGAACATGATCCTGCACCCGGTGTACGGCCTCGTCGCGCAGGGCATGCGCGCGCTCGGCATGCAGCCGATCGACTGGTTCGCCGACTATCCGCTCACCGCGGTGATCATGATCGTCGCGTGGCAGTGGCTGCCGTTCGCGTTCCTGATCCTGTTCACGTCGATCCAGTCGCTCGACCAGGAGCAGAAGGAAGCCGCGAAGATCGACGGCGCCGGTCCGTTCTCGATGTTCTTCTACATCACGCTGCCGCACCTGCGACGTGCGATCGCGGTCGTCGTGATGATGGAGACGATTTTCCTGCTGTCGATCTTCGCCGAGATCTATACGACCACGGGCGGCGGTCCGGGCAACGCGACCACCACCCTGTCGTACCTGATCTTCGCGCTGGGCCTGCAACAGTTCGACGTCGGTCTCGCCTCGGCGGGCGGTATTCTCGCGGTCGTGCTGGCCAACATCGTGTCGATCTTCCTCGTGCGGATGCTCGCGAAGAACCTGAAAGGGGAGTACGAAAAATGAGCCACGTTGCCTCCACTACGGCATCGACGACGCAGCCGGTCGCGGTGCCGACCAAATCGCCGTTCGACACGATTCGTCGCGGCATTCCCGGCGTGATCGCGTGGCTCGTCGCGCTGCTGCTGTTCTTCCCGATCTTCTGGATGACGATCACCGCGTTCAAGACCGAGCAGCAGGCCTATGCGTCGTCGCTGTTTTTCGTGCCGACGCTCGACAGCTTCCGCGAGGTGTTCGCGCGCAGCAACTACTTCGCGTTCGCGTGGAACTCGATACTGATCTCGGTCGGCGTCACACTGCTGTGCCTGATCCTCGCGGTGCCGTGCGCGTACGCGATGGCGTTCTTCCCGACGCGCCGCACGCAGAAAGTGCTGCTGTGGATGCTGTCGACGAAGATGATGCCGTCGGTCGGCGTGCTGGTGCCGATCTATCTGCTGTGGAAAAACACCGGCCTTCTGGATACCGTGTCGGGCCTGATCATCGTCTACACGCTGATCAATCTGCCGATCGCGGTCTGGATGGCGTTCACGTACTTCGCCGAGATTCCGCGCGACATTCTCGAAGCCGGGCGCATCGACGGCGCGGCGACGTGGCAGGAGATCGTCTATCTGCTGATGCCGATGGCGCTGCCCGGGCTCGCGTCGACCGCGCTGTTGCTCGTGATCCTGGCGTGGAACGAGGCGTTCTGGAGCATCAACCTGTCGAGCTCGAACGCGGCGCCGCTGACCGTGTTCATCGCGTCGTATTCGAGTCCTGAAGGTTTGTTCTGGGCCAAGTTGTCGGCCGCTTCGTTGCTGGCGGTCGCGCCGATCATGATCGTCGGCTGGCTGTCGCAGAAGCAGTTGGTGCGCGGGCTCACGTTCGGGGCCGTCAAATGACGGCTGGCCCGGGCATCGTGCGCTATGCGTTGATCTGCGATTGCGACGGCGTGCTGATCGACAGCGAAGCGGTGGCCGCGCGCATGCTGGTGCGCGAACTCGAGGCGCGCTGGCCCGGCATCGACGCCGCGCCGGTCGTGCTGCCGCTGCTCGGGCTGCGCATCGAGCGCGTGTTGCAGGACACCGCGACTCAGCTCGGCAAACAGCTCGGCGCCGACGATATCGATGCGATCCGCCGCGCGGTCGAAGCGGCGGCGATCGAGGCGCCCGCGGTCGACGGCATCGAGATGGCGCTGACCCAGGTGCCGCTCGTCAAAGGCTGCGCGAGCAATAGCTTCCGGCCCTACGTCGAGACGGTGCTGGCGCGCACGGGCCTGAAGCGTTTCTTCGGCGAGCGGCTGTTCTGCGCCGACGCGGTGCCGAATCCGAAGCCCGCGCCGGACGTGTATCTGGCGGCGGCGCAAGGCTTCGGGCTCGCGCCGGGTGCGTGCCTCGTCGTCGAGGACAGCGTGACCGGCGTCACGGCGGCGGCCACGGCGGGCATGGCGGTGCTGGGGTTTATCGGCGGCGGTCATGCGAGCGATGCGCAGATCGATCGATTGCACGCGGCGGGCGCGCGTCATGTGTTCGAGGACATGCGGCAGTTGCCCGACCTCGTCGCGCAATGGACGCTCTCCGCGACGGCCGCGGCGCCATGAGCGCACGAATGCACGCGACACGACACGGCATCAGGTAGCAGCACGAAGTAACGAGCAGCATCGAACAGCATTACACGGAGACACATCATGGCAAGCGTAACCTTGCGCGACATCAGAAAGGCCTACGACGACAACGAAGTGATGCGCGACATCAATCTCGACATCGCCGATGGCGAGTTCGTCGTGTTCGTCGGGCCGAGCGGTTGCGGCAAATCGACCCTGATGCGGATGATCGCGGGCCTCGAGGACATCACGGGCGGCGATCTGAACATCGACGCCGTGCGCATGAACGACGTGCCGCCGGCCAAGCGCGGCATCGCGATGGTGTTCCAGTCGTACGCGCTGTATCCGCACATGACGCTGTACGACAACATGGCGTTCGGCCTGAAGCTCGCCGGCGCGAAGAAACCGGAGATCGACTCAGCCGTGCGCAACGCGGCGAAGATCCTGCACATCGACCATCTGCTCGATCGCAAGCCGAAGCAGTTGTCGGGCGGGCAGCGTCAGCGCGTCGCGATCGGCCGCGCGATCACGCGCAAGCCGAAGGTGTTTCTGTTCGACGAGCCGCTGTCGAATCTCGACGCCGCGCTGCGCGTGAAGATGCGCCTCGAGTTCGCACGCCTGCACGACGAGCTGAAGACGACGATGATCTACGTGACGCACGACCAGGTCGAGGCGATGACTTTGGCCGACAAGATCGTCGTGTTGTCGGCGGGCAATCTGGAGCAGGTCGGCAGTCCGACGATGCTGTATCACGCGCCGGCGAACCGCTTCGTGGCCGGCTTCATCGGCTCGCCGAAGATGAACTTCATGGAAGGCGTCGTGCAGTCGGTGTCGCATGACGGCGTCTCGGTGCGTTACGAGACCGGCGAGACGCAGCGCGTGTTGGTCGAGCCGGGCGCGGCCAAGCAGGGCGACAAGGTGACGGTCGGCATCCGCCCCGAGCATCTGCACGTCAGCACGACCGAGGATGGTATCGAGGCACGCACGATGACGGTCGAATCGCTCGGCGATGCCGCGTATCTGTACGCGGAGTCGAGCGTCGCGCCCGATGGTTTGATCGCGCGGATTCCGCCGCTCGAACGGCATGCGAAGGGCAATACGCAGAAGCTGGGCGCGACGCCCGAGCATTGCCATCTGTTCGACAGCGAAGGCAAGGCGTTCCAGCGCAAGATTGTTGAGGTGCTGGCGGCGTGATCGCGCGATGACGCTTTGCATAAGCAGGCGGCGCACGCGCCGTCTGTTGCGGGCAAGGTTTGCGCTTTCAGGATGGCGGGCGGCGAGCCCGCACGCGCGTTGGCGCGCCTTGGCGGTGCGTGAGGCGCACGCAAAGCGCTGTCGCTAGATGCTATGTGGGAGGGCAGTGGCAGTAAGCCCGACTGGAGTAAAACGGGAGTTGCACACTCGTTTTCTCCGAAGGAGCACGCAAATGGATACGCCTGACACAGCCCTCCGTGGGCAGAATACG